>CAYMLC010000105.1:0-9074 GCA_964390765.1 uncultured Nitrospirales bacterium | reverse complement strand
CGTTTACCCCGACCGCCATTCGCACCTCGCCGGGCGCGACCGTGCGCGTGGCCAATGATCTGCGCCTGCAGCCCACGGGTCAGCCCGTCTCGCTGATTCGCGGTGCCGGTTCGGACGCGAGCTTCACGGTTGCGCCGACCGGTGGCCTCGGTCCCATCAACGTGACGTGGTTCAAGGTGGGCGAGGCCTCGCCCGTAGGCTCCGGCCTGACCTTGACGCTCTCGAACGTGACCACAGACGACGCCGGCGATTACTTCGCGGTGCTGGAAGACGACATCAGCACCGTCGCGTCGAACTCGGAAGTGACTAGCAACACGGTGACACTGAACGTGGCCGAGCCGCTGGAGATTGTCGCGTTGCGCACGGTTGAGTTCACGCAGGGCCAGGGTGGGGTTACCCTGCGCGAAGGCGATTCCACCGCCCTGTTCGTGCAGATTGCGGGCGGCCTCACCGAGTCCTATACCTACACCTGGCTGAAGGACGATGTGCCGATTCCGGGTGCCAAGGAAGTAACGGGCGCCACCAGCAGCACGCTGCAGCTGGAAGCGGTGACCCCGGCGGATGCGGGCCCGTACCGCGTGCAGATTTCCGACGGTATTGAAGACGTCGTCAGCGACGCGATTACGGTGAGCATCGGTGCCACCGCTTCGCCGGAAGGTGTGCCGGTTGCCTCGCCCATCGGGCTGGCGCTGCTGGCGGCCGGGCTTGGCCTGGCCGGGTACGCGCGCAGCCGCCGCAAGAAGTAACGGCTGGCCGCTGGTCAGTTACGCCATTCGCTACGCCGCGCGGCGTCGGGTTCAGCCCGGCGCCGTGCTTCGATTTGGGGCGCGCGCGTCCCCGGCATCGGCCGCGCGTCCGGCATCGGCCTTAGCCGGTCTCTGACGGGCCGGCTCCTTGGCGCTGGCAAACTGGCGTACCGGCCGTTCGGGTGCTTCCGCTGCGCGCCGGCTTGCACTGTGGCGCTACAACAGCGGATGTATCGCGCTGCACGGGCGATGTGGAGCAGGCAGTTCCGTAGGGTAGGGCGGCGATTGCTTCCTTGCCGCTGCGCGCGGGGGGCTCAGACCTAGGGTAGTTTGCGCGTGGTCGCCGTTTGCGTGAAGTAGCGGTACGGGCCGACCAGATGCTCGGTCAAGACCGTGCGATAGCCAAAGCCATCGTCGTAGTCTTTGGCCGCTTCATAGGTCCGCTGGCTGACCAGGCTGCGGTCCGCATCGGGCCCACCGCGCAGCCCCTCGGCCAGCACACGGCCCTGCAAGGCGTTCCACAGCGGCACGCCGGCCAAGACGGCCAGCGTCGCAGTCAGGTCTACGTTGTGCGTGGGCAAGGCGCCCGTATAGCCCGCTTTGAAGTCGGGGCCATGGCCGATGCAGGCGGTTTGAATATCGAAGGGGCTGCTCGAGCCGTGCCCCGCCGCGCCCGGTACATACGTCACGCCAGCCACGCCGTAGTCGTTCTTGGCATCACTCCAGCGGGGCACCACCACCACGTCGCCGGCGCGCGGGTGATGCAGGTGCGCCAGGCGCAGGGGCAGCGTACCCGGTACACCACCCTCCGTGGCGCGTTCGTCCGCGGCGCGGGTAAAGATCGCGCCCACCCAGTCGCTGCGGTGGAGCGCCTCGATCACTGCGGGTAAGTGCGACGCATCCAGATTGCGCAGGTGCATGCCGAAGCCTGCCAGAATGAAATCCGTTGGCGGACGGCGCAGCTTCTGTGCAATGCGGAAGAGCGTACTCAGTGGATTCTCCCGGCCCACCATGCTCGAAAAACCATGGTCGGACGTCACCAGATAATTGGTCTTGCCGCCGTAGGGGCCACGCTCGAAATGGTCGACCAGCCGCCCCAACTGCGTGTCCACCCCCTGAAGCGCCGCCGCGGTCTTGGGGTGCCCTATTTCACAGGCATGCGCCGTGTGGTCGGGGTCGGTAAACCAGAACACGGTAACGTGCGATCCATGGGTCTGCGCTTCCGGCTGCGCCAGATAGGCGTCCACCACCCAGCGCACGCGGGGCGTATTGGGATAGTCCGCGGCGGGCAGGGCGCCGAGGGTTTGAGTAATGGCGGCGTGGCGTTCTGCGGGCAGGCTGAATGCACGATTCAGCACGCCAAAGCTGGCCGCACGCGGATTGAGCAGAAAGGCACTGCCCGGCGAACCCGAGCTGACCGCCCAGTAGGCCTTGTCTGCGCTGGCCAGTTGCTCGGCCAGTGTGGGCACATGCAGCAGCCCCTGCGGATCGGCGGCCTGCACACGCTGCAATGCGGTATGATCCGCCGTGTCCAGCGGCGTATCCGCTTCCACTTCCGGCACGTAGATGCGGTTGTCGACCAGGCCGTGGCTGCCCGGGTGTGCGCCGGTGGCCAGCGTCGCGGCGTTTACCCGCGTGACTGTCGGAAAGGCCGCGTGATGCCGGGTGAACCAGACCCCGCCCTCGCGCAGCGCATGTAGCCGTGGGGTGGTTTCGGCGGTCACCATATCGGGGCGCAGCCCGTCGATGATGAAGAGGACCTGCCGCTTGCCCTGCGGTTCCCAGTCGGGGGGAAGAGCGGGTGCGGCGAGCGTGGTTGCTAAGCTTGGCAGGGCGATGCCCAGCGCCGCACAAAAGACAACGACGATCCGGAGTTTGGACATGTCAAGAGATTACTTGGCCCCGAAGCGGGCACGCAACTGCCGCTATGGCACATGCGCCTTCGCCGCGCTACTGGCCCTGGCGTCGACCACGCCGGGCGCTCAGGCAGCGGCGCCCGCCACCAACGACGCCGCCCACGGCGCAATTGCCGGTACCGTGGTATACGACGGTCCGCGGTATCCCATGCAGCCCATCAATATGGAGGCCGACCCGCGTTGCATGGCGCAGCATACGGAAGAGCCCGCGCTGCATGAATCGCTGGTGCTGGGCGCGGAAGGCACGCTGGGCAATGTGCTGGTTGAGGTCATCGATGGGCCCGCGCTCGGGCTGGAAACGCCCGTACCCACCGAGCCCGCCACGCTCGACCAGCACGGCTGCCGTTACAGCCCGCGCGTGCTGGTGGTGCGTGCCGGCCAGCCCCTGCGCATTCTGAATCCCGACGGCACCACGCACAATGTGCACATGATGGCGCGCGTCAACGATCAGGTGAACCTCGGCATGCGTCCCGACCGCACCGAGGCGACCGTTACGTTTGAAGAGCCGGAAGAGATTTTCCCGGTCAAGTGCGATGTGCACCCGTGGATGCGCGCCTACTGCGCCGTGCTCACGCATCCATTTCACGCGGTGACGCCGGGCGCCGGCCAGTATGCGATTGACGCGCTGCCACCGGGCACGTACACCCTGCGCGCGTGGCACGAATTGCTGGGCACGCGCGAGGCCGAAATCGAGGTGAAGGCGGGGGAGACCGCAACCCTGAATTTCACGTTTTCCCGGTCGCGCGGGTCAGGGCGCTAGCGTTTCGGTTGTTTCAGCGCACGGTGAAATACTACACTTGTGACTTGGGCCTGGAAAGCGGAAACTCTCGTTTATGCAGTACGAAGAACGTCTCTCATGGCAGGCGCGCGGCCTGCGCTACTACGCCTACTTTGTGGTCATCGCGACGATTGCCCTGATCCTTCTGGGCGGACAGGTGAAGAGCCACGAGGCCGGCTTGGCCGTGCCCGATTGGCCGCTCACCTATAACCAGAATCCCATCACCTATCCCATCAGCGAATGGCGTGGCGGCATTTTCCACGAACACTTCCACCGGCTGTGGGCCGGCGGGGTCGGCCTGCTCACGATTGGGCTGGCGGTGTGGCTGGCCTTCGGCGAGCGCCGCACTTGGCTCAAACTGATGGGCGGCATCGCGGTGGCCACGGTTTGTTTGCAGGGGCTGCTGGGTGGGCTCACGGTCATCTACAAACTGCCCGTCGCCATCTCGAGTGCGCACGGCATTCTCGCGCAGACCTTTCTGCTGGTGCTCTTCTTCATCGCGTACGCGCTTTCTCGCGAACGCCGGACCCGCGAGGCGGCGGTGCGCAGTGCGGGACCCGAGCGCGCCCTGGGCCTTGTGGTACCGGGCATTACGCTGGTCGCCCTGCTCTATGGCCAACTCTTCCTCGGCGCCGTCATGCGCCACACGGAATCCGGCCTGGCCGTGCCCGACTTCCCGACCATGGCCGGGCAGTGGGTGCCTTCGATTGGCGAAGACGCCCGCTATTGGGTGAACGACTGGCGCCTGCAGCACACGCTTGAGACCGGCACCGACCTGCCGCCCGTCAGCAGCATGCAGATGCTGTTGCACCTGTCGCACCGCTTCGGCGCGGTCGTAGTCACGGGGGGTGTGGTGTGGCTGCTGGTGGCCGCGTGGCGGCGGCGTATGGCCAGCCCGCGCGCGTGGCACGCCGCGCTGCTGATCGGCGGCGTTACAACGATTCAGGTGACCTTGGGTATCCTTACGGTCATGACCGCCAAGACGCCTCTCATTACCAGCTTCCATGTGGTTACCGGCGCGGCCCTATTGATGTGCGCCTTCTTCTTCTGCCTGCGTGCGTGGCCCATACGCGCCGTTGCCGAGCAGCCTGCTGCCCAGGCCAAGTCGGCCGTGGCGCCGGGTGCGGAAGCCGCAACCTCATGAACGGACACCTCATCCGCGCTTTCGGTACCCTGGCCAAGCCGCGCATCACCATGATGGTGTGCATCACCACGGTGCTCGGCTTTGTGCTGGGCTATGCCGAGGCCTGGCAGCTCGATACCGCGCTGCTGCTCACCCTCACCCTGGCCGGTACCGCGGCCGCCAGCGGCGGCGCCTCGGCCTTGAATCAGTTTGTCGAGCGCGATGCCGACGCACGCATGGTGCGCACGCGCAACCGGCCGCTGCCCCACGGCGATCTGCGGCCCGAGCAAGCGGTATTGTTCGGCTGCGTGCTGCTCTTCGGCGGCTCGATCATGCTGTACACGCTCGTGAATCCGCTGACCGGCTATCTCGCGCTTACCAGTGGCGCGCTCTATGTGCTGGTCTATACCCCGCTCAAGCGCCACTCGTGGCTCAATACCTACGTCGGTGCGATACCCGGCGCGATTCCTCCCATGATTGGCTGGGCGGCGGCCACCGGCACGCTGGGTGTGGGCGCCTGGCTGCTGTTCCTCATCCTCTTCCTGTGGCAGCACCCGCACTTCTTCGCCATCGCCTGGATGTTTCGCGAAGATTACGCGCGCGGTGGCTTCAAGATGCTGCCCAATGTCTACCCCGACGGTGCCGCCACCTTCCGCCAGAGTCTCATCTTTGCCGCGGTGCTGTTGCCGGTCTCGCTCATCCCCACGCTTATCGCGATGTCCAGCTGGCTCTACTACGCCGGCGCCATGTTGCTCGGCGTGTGGTTCCTCTGGGTCTGTGTGCGCTGGTGGGCGACGGGTACCGACTACGACGCCCGCCGCGTATTTCGTGCTTCGGTGCTCTATCTGCCTGCCTTGCTCGGCCTGATTCTGGTCGATGCCGCAGTGCTCTAGTGCGTCAAGGAGTTTTTTACGATGCGTGCCGTTTTGTTCTGCCTGCTCACTGGCGTACTGGTCCTGGCCGGTTGCGGTGGCTCTGAACCCGACCTGCCCGAACTCGGACCCGCACCCGAGTTCCAGCTGACCGCCCATGACGACGAAGGCGCCTTCGATTCCGTGGTCGAACTCGAAGGCCACCCCTACGTCACCTACTTCTTCTTCACCTCGTGCAGCGGTCCCTGCCCCGCCATGACCGAGGCCATGGTTGCGCTGACCGAGCGCTTCGACGACGCCGAGCGCCTGCGCTTTGTGGGGGTTACCGTCGATCCCGCCACCGATACGCCCGAGCGCTTGCGCCAGTATGCCCAGCAATACGGCGCGACCGACGAGCGGCTGACCTACCTGACCGGCGCCGACGGCGCCATCCAGCGCCTCGCGCGCGACGGCTTCAAGCTCGGCTCATGGGACGAGCCCATGCTCCACAGCACACGCTTCATCCTCGTCGATGGCGAAGGCCAGATCCGCGGCTACTACAACGGCGTCTTCGAAGAAGACCTCGCCGCGCTGAACGAGGCCATCGCCGCGCTCGTGGGCTAGGGCCAGGGGGCGGCTTTCGCCCCGCGCCTCCCGACCCGCTAGAAGCTTCCGCCCAGGGCGCGCCAGCCGGTGTAGCTGATGTAGAGCAGGAGCAGCACTAACCCCTCTGTGCGCACGATGCGGCGGCGGTGGGTGATGGCGAAGGGGAGGAGGAGCACACTCATGGCGCCCATGACGAAGAGGTCGGTATAGCCGCCCTCGGGCACGGGCACGGGCCGCACGCTGGCGGTGATGCCCATGACGAAGAGCAGGTTGAAGATGTTCGAACCGACGACATTGCCCACGGCGATGTCGCTCTGACCGCGCAAGACGGCCGTTACGCTGGTCACCAGTTCGGGCAGGCTGGTGCCGATGGCGATGATGGTCAGCCCGATGATGACCTCGGGCACGCCCATGGCTTCGGCGAGGTCGACGCCTGCATAGACCGTGAGGCGGCCGCCGCCGACCAGGCCCAAAATGCCCGCCACGGTTAGAAACAGGTTCCATGCGATCCCGCCGCGCGCCTGCTTGGCGTATTCACTGGCCTCGGCGTCTTGCACGAAGGCATCGTCGTAGCGCTGCCGCAGGGCATCGCCGATGGTGTAGTAGATGAACACGCCGAACAGCAGCAGCAAGAGGGCGCCGTCGGTTCGGTCGAGAGTGCCGGCGGCGCCATCGCGCAGCATGGGGTCGAACGCCATCAGCGAGACCGCGAGCGTGCCCAGCAGCATCATGGGCAGTTCGCGCGAGATGATGACGCCGTGAATCACCAGCGCGCGCAAGAGCGCGGCCGTGCCGATAATGAGCCCCATGTTGGCGAAGTTCGAGCCGATGATGTTGCCGAAGCTCAGGTCGCCATTGCCCTCGTACGCGGCGATGGCGTTGACGGCGACCTCGGGTGCGCTGGTGCCGAACGACACGACGGTCAGCCCGATGATGAGCGGGGAAATACGCAGTGCCGCAGCCAGGCCGCTGGCCCCGCGCACCATTACGTCGCCGCCACCCAGCAGGAAGCCGAGACCGAGCAAGAGTAGAAGAAAGTCGATGAGAAGACCCAAGCCCAGCCGCTCCCCGGTGCACCATGCCCGTCCCGACCTAAACCATTGCGCCCACTGGACATTATTCCGGCTGCGCCGATTCCGTGCCGCACCGGCTCCGCCCACCGCCCAGACCGGGGGGTACCGATTCTCACTGCGCCCGCGTTTCCCCGGACCGGATGCGGCCGCCGGGGTGCTAGGCCAGTGCGGGCTCCGCAGCGCGCAGATGGGTCGCGCGTTTTAGCACGCGCGTATGCAGCGGGTCGAGTTCGAGTAGCGCCAGGATCTCTTTGGGCTTGGCCAGCCGGCTATCGACGGCTTGCGTGGCAAAGGCGATTTCGGACTGGCGCGCGTCGCCCTGCACCACGCGCAATTCGGCGATCATGGGCTTCAGGTCCACGTCCTGCGTCGCCCGTCCCTTGCCCCAGCGGCGGCCCTTTCGCTTGGCCTTGGCCTTGCGTTCGACCCAGATATGGTCTTGCGCCATCAGCGCGGCGATGCGCGCGGCCACGGTCTCGGCGTCCACCTCGGCGTAGAGCGTGTAGTCCTGCCCGTCGAGCAGCGACATGAGCGAGTCGCCCCGCAGCGGCACCTCCTCGGCGGCATAGGCCGCGAAGCCGGGCGGCAGCACGGCCTTGAGGCGGGCCAGCAGCGCATCCGGGTCTTCGAAGTCTTTCAGTTCGGCGTCCATGATGTCGGCCAGGCTCTCTTCACCCAGGGGCGCGGCCGTGGCAAAGGTGACCTTGGCCTGGGCATGGAACCCCTGTGAATAGGCCAATGGCGCGCGTGCCCGGCGCAAGGCGCGCACCCAGGCGTCCTTCACCTCGAGATGGCTCAACAGGCGGGCCGTGCCCTGGCGCCCCACCTGCAGGCGGATGCGCTGCACGGCCGGGGGCTGTTCGGTCTTCTTTTCGGGCGGCCCGTCCCAGGTGGCGGCCTCTTCGGCATGGCCGTGCTTCTGGTTTTTCAGCATGTGCTTACACAGGTCGCGCTCGCGATAGATGACCCCGCACAGGTGGCACTTGCCGGCCCGGCAGTCCTGCGCATACTTCAACTCGTTCGCCCGCACCCAGTCTTTCTGGAACCACGCCTTGTCGATCAGCACGTCGATGTGGTCCCACGGCAGGCGCTCGTCGATGTCGCGCTCGCGGAACTGGAAGCGCCAGTCGTAGCCGGTGTCTTCGATGGCGCCCCACCAGTGGTTCACGTCGAGGTGCTCATCCCAGGACTCGAGCTTGGCGCCGCGCCGCCAGGCGGCCTCGATCAGGTCGGCTGCGCGGCGGTCGCCCCGGCTGATGAGCCCCTCGACAAACGAGGCTTCCGGTGCGTGGCGGCCAAACTTGATCTGCGGGTGCTTGCGGAACACGTCGGACAGCAGGCGCTGTCGGCGCTCCGTCTCTTCCAGGTCGATCTGCGCGGCCCACTGAAACGGGGTGAATGGTTTCGGCACAAAGGTCGATACGCCGGTGCGCACGCCCACCTTGTCCGCCACTTCGCGCCCGGCGGCCAGCGTGCGCACGCACAGGTCGGCGATGGCAAGCACATCCTCGTCGCGCTCGGTGGGCAGGCCAATCATGAAATACGTCTTCACATGCGTCCAGCCACGGCGGAAGGCCTCGGTCGCCATGGTGAGCAATTCTTCATCCGGGATGAACTTGTTGATGACGGCACGCAGGCGCGGCGTGGCGGCCTCGGGGGCAAAGGTCAGGCCGCTGCGCCGTACCCCCGTCACCATGTCGGCCATCTCGACGGCGAACGAATCGAGCCGCAGCGAGGGCAGCGACACGCTCACGTTGTCCTGTTGCGCGCGCTCAGACGCGCGTTTCACCAGCGTGCGCGGACGCGAGAAATCGCACGTGCTGAGCGAAACCAGCGTCACGTGTTCGTAGCCGGTGTTCGCCAGCGACTCCTCCATCAACTTGTCGACGTTGTCGATCTGCCGTTCGCGTACCGGCCGCGTCACCATGCCGGCCTGGCAGAAGCGGCAGCCCTGCGTGCAGCCGCGCAGCACCTCGAGTCC
>CAYMLC010000104.1:8468-9085 GCA_964390765.1 uncultured Nitrospirales bacterium | reverse complement strand
AACAGTTGCAGGAGATGCTTGGAGACAAAGGGCCCGCCGATGTGCAGCACGACGTCGGGCTGATAGCTGGCGCGCAGTGCAGGCGCCGTCAGCACGCGGTCGAAGTGCGGCACAAAGGGCGACTCGCCCTCGCCGCGCAGACCCGAGGCGATGTCCGCGAAGACGGGCCACCCCAGCGCGCGCGCCAGGCGCTCTGCCGCCAGGCCCATCTCGGTGCCGCGCAAGCGCCCCAGCACCAGCAAGCCACGCTGTGCGCCGGCCAGGGTCCGCGCCACTTCGTCGACCGCCTGCCCGCACGCCTCGGCCGGACGCGACGCCCAACGCGTGTACGGCGTGCGTTCGTCCATCCAGGCGGCAATGGGCGCCAGATACGCGTCCCATGGGCCACCCGCTTCCACCGGCGCCAGTGGTTCACGGTAGGGGCAGTTGATCTGCACGGGACCCGCAGGCATGCGCACCGCGCGATAGCAAGCCTGGTCAAATGTGGTCAGCACATAGCCCGGGCCAATGTCGGTCGTCGGACACGATAGCGTGGCCGACCAGCGCACGTAGTCCCCGAAAATCTTGAGCTGGTCGATGGCCTTGCGCTCTTGTTCTTCAGTGATGACAGGCAACGG
>CAYMLC010000104.1:0-8458 GCA_964390765.1 uncultured Nitrospirales bacterium | reverse complement strand
GATTGCGCCGCCTCGACCACTGCAGGCCAGTAGTTGGATACCGCGCTGCCCGACGTGCAGATAAGGGCGGCGGGGCGCCCCGTGGCCTTGGCCCAACCCAGTGCGTGAAAGGCGCAACCGCGCTCGTCGAAATGCACCACGGCGCGAGCGCGCGGGTGCTCGGCTACGGCCCAGGCCAGGGGCGTACTGCGCGAACCCGGTGACACCACGAAACAGCACACACCACAGCGCACGGCTTCATCAATAAGCAGCCGCGCCCACAGGTGATTAAGGTTGGGCGCCGTGGCGAACACGGCCCTGCAGCACTCCCAGATAGCCGGACAGCTTGCTCTCGATCTCGTCCCACTCCGCGTCCGGGTCCGAACCGGGCACGATCCCGGCCCCAGTGTACAGACGCAGGGCTTCGCCGCGCACGAGCGCCGAACGAATGCCAACGCAGAACTCTGCGCCGTCGGCGTTGATCCACCCGACCGGCGCCGCATAGATGCCCCGGTCGAAAGGCTCGTGCGCGCTCAACCAGTCCAGTGCCGCCGCCCGCGGTTCGCCGCCGACTGCGGGCGTCGGGTGCAGGGCGGCCACCAGGCGTGCATCCCATTCGGGCAGCGCGTTGGGCAGCAGCGCCTCGATCTTCGTCACCAGGTGCTGCACATTGCGCAACTGCAACAACTTCGGGCCCTCGCGCACACGCACCGCACGGGCCAGGCTCTCCAGCCGCTCGTGCAGCATGTCCGCGACAAAGGCATGCTCGCGCCGTTCTTTCTCCCCCTCCAGCAACTCCCTGCCCAGCCGCGCATCTTCGGCATCGCTGCCGCCGCGCCGCCGCGTGCCCGCGATCGCCTCCGTACGCAGATAGACATTGTTGCGGTGGAACAGGCGCTCGGGCGACGCGCCGATGAAGGCGCGGCCCGCCTCCGGCGCGAAGCAGAAGTTGTAGGTGCTGAGCGTCCACTGATCCAGCTCGCGCAGCAGCGCCACCGGGTCGATGTCGGCCGCGGCACGCAGGGTCGTTTCGCGTGCCAGCACCACCTTGCGCAGGGCGCCGCGCTCCATCTCGGCCAGCGCCGAACGCACCAGGTCGCCCCACTGCGCCCGGCCGGGACGGTCTTCGCGCGCCACAATACGCGGCAGCGGCGCCGGCGCCTGTTCGTCGCCGCCCAGTTGCAGATGCTCGAGCCGCGCGCGCGCCGCATCCGCTTCCGCTGCCGCGTCGTCCGCGTGCCGCGCCAACAGGTTGACCGCCAGCACCGCGCCACCCGCACGCTGAACGTACTCCACACGCGGCAGCACAAATCGGAAGGCCGTAAAGTCGCGCCAGGGCGCCGTGCGCGGCGTCGCCAGGTGAAAGCGAAAACCGCCGTAGTAGCGCGCACCACGCGGCGCGTCGGCCAGCCGGCAACGGATACAGCGCAGCGGACCCGCCACATCGGCCACCGGTGCGGGCGGCGCCAGAATGTCCGCCTCGCCCAGACCCGCCATGACCAGTGCGCCACTGCGGTCGGCCCAGTAGTAGCGGCCCACGCCCTTCTGCGCGGCCAGCCAGGCCAGCGGCGCCACCGGTGCGGCAGGGGCTTCGATGCGCACCACGCGGTTGGGCTGCGCTGCGGCAGCCTCGGCCGCGCCGGGCAGTTGCTCGTGCAAGAGCGCCACCGTCGCGGCGGTTGGGGTTTCAAGCATGTTGGCTGGTACTTTCATGGTATTCAGAAACGACTGGTAAACAGATAACATGCCCAGAACCAGTCGGTTACACACCACAGCGCCACACGCACCGCGTGCCGCGCAACCACCCGCTTTGACTTCAACGCACGCCGCCCCCTATCCTCCTGCCCAGCATGGGCGCAAAACCTCCGATTTCTCTCACCATACTGGGCGGCGGCGGCGAAGTCGGCGCCAGTTGTTTCCAGTTGATGGTTAACGGGCAGCACATCCTGCTCGACTGCGGCACCCACCCCAAGAAGGACGGGCGGGAATCGTTGCCGCAGTTTGATCTGCTGCGCAGCGCCCCGCAAGCCCTGCTGGTCTCGCATGGGCATATCGACCACTGCGGCTCGGTGCCGTACCTCCTCAAGGAATTTCCGCTGTGCCGCGTGCACACCACCATCCCGACCATGGGCATCATGGACCGCATGTTGCACAATAGCGTTTCGGTGATGGAAACACTGGCGCGCGAGCGCGGTATCGAGGACTATCCGCTGTTCGACCACGCCGATGTCGGCTATGCCACCCGCATGGTTGAAGCGCACGCGCTCGATACCGAAGTTACGCTGCCGCTGGACCCGCCGGTCAACGTGCGCTTTCTGCACGCCGGCCACGTGCTGGGCAGTTCCAGCGTGCTCGTCAAGACCGAAGGCCACACCCTCTACTACACGGCCGACGTCTGCGCCTGCGACCAGGAACTGATGGGCCGCTATCACCGGCTGCGCGGCGAAGAGGTCGATACGCTCGTTATCGAGAGCACACGCGGCGCGACCGACGATTCGAAGGTGCGCTCATACGAGGAAGAGGCGCGCCGTTTCGGCGAGGCCATTCGCGATGTACTCGACGGGGGCGGCGTGGCCCTGGTGCCCGTGTTCGCGCTGGGCCGCATGCAGGAAGTGGTCAACATGATTTCGCGCATGCAGGAGGAGGGGCTGATTCCAGCGGTGCCGGTCTACGCCTCGGGCCTCGGGCGCGCCGTCTATGAACTCTACAACAAGCACATGGAGTACCTGCGCCCCGACGCCACCCTGCGCCCGCTCGATTACTACGGCCGCGTAGGCAATGTCTACACGACGCAGGGCGTCAAGGACCTGCTGAGCGAACCCGCCATCATCTGCGCCACGAGCGGCATGATGGTCGAGAACACGCCTTCAGCCATGATCGCGCAGGAACTCATCACCGAGAAGCGCCACGCGATTTTCTTCTGCGGCTACCTCGACCACGAGACGCTGGGCTACAAGGTACTGCACAGCGAGCCCGGCACGCCGCTGCAATTCGCCCGTGGCGCGCAGCCCGTGCCGCGCGTCTGCGAGAACATCCGCCGCTTCGACTTCAGCGCGCACGCCCCGCGCGAAGACCTGCGCGCGCTGGCCAGCGCCCTGCACCCGCGCAACATCGTCTATGTACACGGCGACCCCGATGCGCTGGCCTGGATGGAGGCCAACACCGGCAACGGCGCCGCCAACCGCATTGCGCCGCGCATCGGGCAGACGGTCTCGCTCGGACCCTAGCCCCATGGCCCGCCGCGTCTCTCTGCGCGATGCCGCCCTCACCCGCCTCTGCCTCGCCTTTGCCTGGCTCACGCGCATCCTGCCCTTGCCCCTTGCCCGCGCACTCACCATCGGGCTCGGCCGTGTCGCCTACTGGCTGGTGCCGCGCGTGCGCCGCGTGGGCCTCGCCAATCTCGACGCCGCCTACGGCAACGCCCTGACGCCCGCCCAGAAGCGGCGTGTCCTGCTCGGTGCGCTCGACAACGTGGCGCGGGTCGGCGCGGAATTCTCGCGTATCCCCCAGATGGCCGCGCGGCGCTTTGCCGGCATCGGCCACGTGCGCGGGCTCGAGCATCTGCCCCGGAATTCCGGTGTGCTGCTGGTGGCCGGGCATCTGGGCAACTGGGAGTGGATGGCCCCGCTCCTCGCCGCCCAGGGCCTGCGCGTGGCCGAAGTCGTGCGCCCGCTCAACGACCCCGCGCTCGACCATTTCGTGGAGTCCACGCGCGAGGCCGGCGGCATTGCCACCATCCCCAAGTATCACGCGGGCAACGAGCTGATGCAGCGGCTGCGCGACGGCTGGATTGTTGGCATCCTGATCGACCAGAGCCCACGCGAGAGTGCCGTGCCCGTACACTTCTTCGGCCAGCCGTGCTGGGCCACTGCGGGCCCGGTACTCATCGCGCGGCGCGCCAAGGTCCCGGTGCATATGGCACGCATGATCCGCGAGCCGGGCGGCGGCTACTGCCTCGAGATAGGCCCGGCCGTACCCATGCAGCAGACCGGCGACCTGCAGGCCGACCTCGCGCAAAACAGCCAGCGTCTGCAGGATGATTTCGAGCAGCTGGTGCGCGCCCAGCCCGAGCAGTGGCTGTGGCTGCACCGCCGCTGGAAAGCGCGCCCGGCTCTGCAGGCCGCGTGGGACAAGCGCGCCGCGCGCACCCGGCAGACCGGTCCTGCGCCACAGGGTTAGGCCCGAATACCACTGGACTGTTTTGGTGCAGCCGGTTTACATGACCGACCCGGCGTGCTACCATTCGCTCCGCTCTCGGGTGGGACGGCTCATGGGCACAAGTAGAGCCGGACCTGGGCAACCCAATCCGTGGCCAAGGGACCATCAACACGCATACCTGTGGGAGGAGGCGCATTGCAGACGTCAGTGATCATTCAATCCAATGGGTCGGGCAAGGACGATTTGGACCGCATGCTGCGCGACGGATGGACCGTTGTGTCGGTAACCCCCAACGACGGCCAGAGCTACAACGATTTCCTCGTTGTGCTCGAACAGGCTTGAGCCGGAAGGATAGGAAGCACCATGCAGAAGTCGGTGATCATCCAGTCGAACGGCTCGGGCAAAGATGAGCTGGACGCGCTGTTGCGCCAGGGCTACACGGTCGTCTCGGTAACGCCGAATAACGGCAAGAGCTACAACGATTTTCTCGTGATCGTTCAGGATTCCTGAGCCCGGCCAGTCCGCGCCTTGCGTGAAGTGCGCGCCGTCCCGCCATGGGCAGGGCGGCGCGTTGCACACCGCCCCCCGCTGCGCTAAAGTAGCGCGCCCAACGCGGAGGATGCGGCGATGGCCACCCCACAAGCTCCACATCTCGAACGCAGCATAACCCTGGGCGGCGGCATTGCGCTGGTGGTGGGCGCCGTGGTGGGGGCGGGGATCTATGCGCTGGTCGGCGAGATCGGGGCGCAGGCCGGCAGCGCCATGTGGCTGGCCTTCATCGTCGCGATTGTCGTTTCGGTGCTCGGCGTGATTCCGCTGCTGCAACTGGCCAGCGCCGTACCGCGCGCCGGGGCAGGCTACACCTTCGGCAGCCGCATGCTCTCGCCCTACGTCGGCGTGCTCACCTCATTCATTGTCTTGCTGGCCGGCGGTTGTTCCACCTGCATCGTGGCCTACGGCCTCGCCCAATACCTGCGCGGCACCTACGGGCTCGACATACCACCCAAACTGCTCGGCCTCCTCTGCATGTTGCTGTTCTGGGGCATCTACGTTGTCGGCATGCGTCTCGCCCTCAGCCTGCAAATGCTCATGGCCGTGCAGTTCCTCGCCGCGCTCGTGCTCTACCTCATCGGCGGCATCTGGCACAGTGGTGTCAATTTCGCCTTCACCCCCGAAGCCGACGCCAACAGCTTCTTCGTCGGCGTCTTGCTCTGCTACAGCACGTGCATGGGCTTTCAGGTCGTGGCGGAGTTGGGCGAAGAAATGCGCGACCCCAAGCGCAACATCCCGCTCGCGCTCATCATCGGCGGGGTTCTCGTCGCCATCATCTACGTGCTCGTCAGCAGCGTGTTCACGGCCAGCATCCCCTTCGACGCCGCAACCTACGACGCCATGGAAGCGCCACTCATCGACAGCGCCCGCCTCTTCATGCCCGGATGGCTGCTGCACTTCATGACCTTCGGCGCCATTACCGCCGGCCTCACGTCCTTTAATGCGGGGGCCGTGGCACTACCGCGCGAGATGTTTGCCATGGCGCGCGACGAAGTGCTGCCGCGCTGGCTGGCCGGCATCAACCCGCGCAACCACACCCCCCTGCGCGCCGTGTCGGTATATTTCCTGTGCGCCGCCGTACTGTTGCTGATACCCGGACTGGGCTACGAGTTCTACGGCATCCTCACCGCGGTGGGCATCCAGGCCATGAGCGCCATCCTCGCCATCTCCGCACTGCGCCTGCCGGTGCGCTACCCCGAGCGCTACGCCGGCGCCTATCTGCGCTTTCCGCCCGTGGTCATCTGGTTCTGCGCCATCGCCACCGTGTTCATCTCGATGGGCTTCATTACCGTGATGGCCCTGGAAGGACCCCTGGTACTCGTCACCCTCGCCGTGTTTATCGTCGCCGTCACCGTCTACTACTTCCTGCGCGTGCGCTGGCTGGAACGCGGCGGCCGGCCCTGGCGCAAACAGGTCAGCACGCTCGACGACGATGCATTGCCCGAGGAAGCGCTGAACCAATAATGCCGCCCGGTCGTTCAACCGGACGGCATTGTATAGGTGAATGTGTGGGCGCTTAGCCCAGGCAGGCGCAGTTCAGGTCCTTGGCCGCGCGCACTTCATCGAGCCGGCCGACCGGCGTGGTGATCGGCGCGTCGTGCAGGCGGTCCGGGTCGCTGTCGACCAGCTTCGCGATTTCGATGAGCGCATCACAGAAGGCGTCGAGCGTTTCCTTCGACTCGGTCTCTGTGGGTTCGATCATCATGCACTCCTTCACCGTGAGCGGGAAGTACACCGTCGGCGCGTGGAACCCGTAGTCGAGCAGCGCCTTGGCGATGTCCATGGCGCGCACGCCCTGTTGCGCCTGGGGCGCCGCACTGAATACGCACTCGTGCATAACCGGCGCGTTGAAGGCCTGGTGATAGGTACCCCGCAGACGCGCCGCCACGTAGTTGGCGTTCAAGACGGCATAGCGCCCCACGTCCTTCAGGCCCTCGTCCCCGTAGTGGCGCAGATAGGCGTAGGCGCGCACGGCGATGAGGAAGTTGCCGAAGAAGGCGCTCATCCGGCCAATGCTCTTTTCGGGCATGGTCAGCGTGTAGCGCTCGCCCTCCTGCTGCACACGCGGGCCGGGCAGATAGGGCAGCAAGCGCTCGCTCACGCCCACCGGACCACACCCCGGGCCGCCGCCGCCGTGCGGCGTGGCGAAGGTCTTGTGCAGGTTGTAGTGCATCACGTCGAAGCCGAGGTCGCCCGGGCGGCACACGCCGACGATGGCGTTGAGGTTCGCGCCATCGTAATAGAGCAACGCGTCCTTCTCGTGCGCCAGCTTCGCCAACTCCGCAATGTCCGGCTCGAACAGGCCGTGCGTATTCGGGCAGGTCAGCATCACGCCGGCAACGTTATCGGTCAGCGCTTCCTTGTACTTGTCGAAGTCGACCACGCCGTACTCGTTCGATGGCACCTCCACCACCTTGAAGCCGGCCATCGCCGCACTCGCAGGGTTGGTGCCGTGCGCGGCGTCGGGCACGAGGATGGTGTCCTTGTGCGTGTTGCCGCGGTCGCGGTGGTACGCGGCAATCAGCAGCGTACCCGTCAGTTCGCCGTGCGCCCCGGCAATCGGCTGCAGCGAGGCGGCCTTCATCCCGGCAATCTCGGCGAGCATGCGCTCGAGATCATGGATGAGTTCGTAGGCGCCCTGCAGCGTCTCTTCGTACGCGGGCGTACTGGCCAGGTGCGGATGCAACCGCGCAAAGCCCGGTAAGGCCGCCACGTGTTCCGCCATCTTGGGGTTGTACTTCATCGTGCACGAGCCAAGCGGATAGAAATTGGCGTCGATGCTGAAGTTGCGGCTCGACAGGCGCGTGAAGTGACGCACCACATCCAGCTCGCTCAATTCGGGCAGGGTCGCCGGTTCCTGGCGCGCCACCTCTTCCGGGAACGCGACTTCGGGAACATCGAGCGCGTCGAGCTGAATCGCACGCCGGCCCGGCTGGCTCTTTTCGTAAATCAATTGCATGCCATTGCCTCCACCGCGGCCACTTCTTCGAGCGCACCAGCGAACGCGTCGAGTTCGGCGCGGCTGCGCTTTTCCGGGAACGCGACTTCGGGAACATCGAGCGCGTCGAGCTGAATCGCACGCCGGCCCGGCTGGCTCTTTTCGTAAATCAATTGCATGCCATTGCCTCCACCGCGGCCACTTCTTCGAGCGCACCAGCGAACGCGTCGAGTTCGGCGCGGCTGCGCTTTTCCGTCACCGCGATCAATAAGTCATTGGGTTCGCCCTGGCCGAAGCTGTGCAGCGGCAGACCCGCGTGGATGCCGCGCTTCGAGAGCTCGGTTACCACCTCGTCCGCCGGCCGGCCCAGCCGCACGGCGAATTCGTTGAAGGTCGGCCCATCGTTCAACAGCTCGACGAAAGGCAGCTTGCCCTTCAGATACTCGGTCTTCGCGTAACAATGCGTGGCCACTTCGCGCAGGCCCTCTTTGCCCAGCAGGCACATGTGAATCAGGCCGCGCAGCGCGCAAAGCGCCTGGTTCGTGCAGATGTTGGACATCGCCTTGCCGCGGCGAATGTGTTGCTCGCGTGCCTGCAAGGTAAGCACAAAACCACGCCGGTCCAGGCTGTCGCGCGTTTCACCGGCGATGCGGCCGGGCATCTTGCGCACGTGTTCGGGGCGCGTGGCCATCATGCCGAGGTAGGGCCCGCCGAAACCGAGGGGCATGCCCACGCTTTGGCCTTCGGCCACGGTAATGTCCACCCCCTGTTCGCCGGGCGACTTGATAAGCCCCAGCGCGACGGGATACGTGCTCATCACCAGCAGGGCGC
>CAYMLC010000103.1:0-9164 GCA_964390765.1 uncultured Nitrospirales bacterium | reverse complement strand
CCGCTGCAAAGTCGTAGCGGCTCGGGTCGAAGAACATCCGTTGGAAGAACGAGCGCGTGGTCGAATCGGTGGCCGGGTCGCCCGGGCGGATGCGCGAGTAAATGTCGCGCAGCGCGTCGAGTTCCGTGACGGTCTTGTCCTGCATCATCGTGTTGACGATGCCGGCGTCGCGGGAGAGCTCGCTCAGCGGAATCAGTTGCACCTCGTCCACCGCGCTGCTCGCGATGCGCTCGACGGTGAGCGTGCTCAACTCGGTTGCCGTCTCGGCCAGAATCTCGCCTGTCTCGGGGTCGATTACGTCCGCCGCGAGGATGCGCTTGTCCAGGTCGGCCAGCTCGACGGGCTTGTTATTGATCTTAAATTTCGAGCCCTTCAGCGTGGCCGGTTCGGTCGTGTAGAAAAGCGAGAGAATCTCTTCGTTCTCTTCAAATCCGAACGCACGCAGGAAGGTCGTCGCCAGCACCTTCGAACGCCGGTCGATCGTGAGCCAGATGTTGTCGCTTACGTCGTACTCGAACTCGAGCCAGGCGCCGCGGTAGGGGATGATGCGCGCGCTCAGCAGCGGCTTGCCGTTCTGGTGAATCTTGCGCTCGAACGAGACGCCCGGCGACTTGTGCAACTGGCTGACGATCACGCGCTCGGCGCCGTTGATGATGAAGGTGCCCGTGGGCGTCATGACCGGCAACTCGCCGAGGAACACTTCCTGCTCGACGATCATCTTCTCGCGCAGGTCGTGCTGGCTGCCCGTGCCCACATCTTCGTAGCGCACCAGGCGCAACAGCGCCTTCAGCGAGGCGGCATAGGTCATGCCGCGCTCCTGGCATTCGAGCACCGTATACTTCGGCGGCGCGAAGCTGTAGTGTACAAACTCCAGCTTGGTCATGCCGTCCGCGCTGGTGATCGGGAAGACTTCGAGGAAGACCTCCTGCAGGCCCGTGGGCGTGCGCTCGTCGGGCGGCGTATCCCACTGCAGAAAGTCGCCATACGACTTCGTCTGGACCTCGATCAGGTCGGGCAGATCATAGAGGTCAGGTATTTTGCCAAGGGTGGTACGGGTGAGCTTCGTGGCGACAGCCATGCACACACACTCCTATTGCGGTTGCAAAAACAGAACACGCCGCGACGGCCCGCCGCGGACGCATAGAGGTTCTGGCGCGTTGTTCTGGATGGGCAGACGGTAATTCTTGGGCAGCAAGTTCTGTAGCTTAGCACGGATTAGGTTGCGTTGCAAGCGCGCGCCGCCTCGCGCGCAGTCGTGCTAAGTCCCGGCGGGTAAATGCTTAGCGTCTTGGCTGGGGTGTTGCGCCGCGCTGCCGGGCCCGATATACTCTTGACAACTCGGTCACACGCCCCCAAACCAAGGACACCGAAAACGCCATGTTGGAAGCGTTCCTCGAGATTCTGCTGCTGCCGTTCTTCTTTATCCGCGGCATCCTGATTCAGCCGTTCATCGCGCTTTTCTCGCTGTTCGGCTTCTTCTAGACACCGGGACCTGCCGCTAAACGCGACCGAGTTCTGCAGCAACCCGGCGCGCCAGCGCCACGTGCGCCATGGCACTGGCCGCCCACGTATAGCGCGCGGCGCGCTCTCGCCCCGCGGTGCGCAGGCGCTCGCGCAGCGCTTCGTCTTGGGCCAGGCGGTGTAGGGCATCCGCCATTGCCGGCACGTCATGCGGGGGCACCACCACCGCGGCGTCGCCCGCCACCTCGGGCAACGCGCCTGAATCCGCGACGAGCACGGGCGTTCCACAGCCCAGCGCCTGCACCAGCGGCAGCCCGAATCCTTCACCCTCCGATGGCAGCGCCAGTGCGTCTGCACCGGTCAGCAGCCCCGGCAAGAGTGCCTCATCCACGTAGCCAGCGAGTTGGATTCTATCGTGCGCGGCTGCCGCGGCATGCGCGCGGTAGATTTCGTCGACGCGCCAGCCGGGTCCGCCTGCCACCACCAGCCGGTGCGGCAGGTCGTCGGCCACCTGGCTGAACGCCGCAAACAGGCGCGCGAGGTTCTTGCGCGGTTGCAGGCGTCCGATAAAGAGGAAGTAGGGGCCATCGAGACCAAGTGCGCGCCGCGCCGCATGGACGGCGGCCGCTCCGGCGGGTTGCGCGAAAGCTGGGGGACAGCCGTGCGGGATGCGGGTGATCCGGGTCGGTGAAATGCCGCCGAGCCGCACCAAGTCTCCGCGTGTCGCCTCGCTCACAGCGACCCAGTGTGCCGCCACGCGCCCGGCACGCCACAGCTCGGCGCGCGCCTGCCAGCGCTGCCGCAGCGTGAAGGTGTGCGGATAGGTGCGGTACGCCAGGTCATGGGCCGTCGCGATCGCCGGAAACGGCATAGCGGCGGGCAGTTGGAGGCCGGGCGCGAGGAATACATCGGGGCCATCCTCGCGCAGCGCGGGGGCCAGTGCGCGTTGGGTCCAGCCGCGACAGGCCGGGCGCACGCGCACCTGAACATTGGGCATGGGCGGCACGACGCCGGGGCCGGGCGGAGCGTCGAAATAGATGTACAGGGCATCGTCGCCCAGCGCCTCGGGCAGCGCTTGCAAGAGGTGCAGCGCCACGTTGCCGATGCCTGCGCGTTCGTGTACGTTCGCGGGCCGCCCGTCATAGGCCAGAATCATGGGCGGTACCCCGGCAGCAGGTGACGCAATGGCGCGAAGTGTGCGCGTTCAATGACCCCGGCACCCAACACCGAGCCCAAAAAGATGCCGCCCGCCACCGCACATGCGCCTGCCGAACCGGCCAGCAGCGCCCCCACCAGACACGGCGCCAGGGCGGCCTGTTGCGTCCACCCCTCACGCCCCGGTAGTGAAAGGCCGCGCCGGGCGAGTGCGTGCATCTGCCAGGCGCAACTGGCTGCGGCGCCCGCCACCGCAGCGAGGGCCGCGCCCCACATACCCAGCGCCGGCAAGAGTATGGCGGCCAACAGCAACGTGGGCACGGCGAGGCTCACATTGATGCGGGCCACCTGTTCCGGGTGGCCGCGCGCGATGAGCGTCTGACCAAAGAGGCCCGCCTGCAGGTGCAGCGCACCGGCCGTCGCCACGAGCAACACCAGCCCCGGCGCCACAATGTATTCCGCACTCAGCAGCAGCGTAATCAGTGGGGCGCTGAATGCCGCCAGCGCGAAGGCTGCCATGTAGGCCGCCACGCCCACTGCGCGATAGGCCAGACTCAGCAGCCGTGCGGCCCGGGACCCGTCGCCACGGGCCGCCAGCTCCGCGGCACTGGGCAGGTAGGGGGTCAGGCCCGCATTCAGCAGGCCCGTTGCATAGGCCGGCATCTTTTTGGCTCCCACTTCGTACAGGCCCGCGGTGGCCGCGCCCAGCAGCGAATACACCAGCAGCGTGTCGACCCGCTGGTACAGCAGGTTAAAGAAGTTGTTGCCCCATAGCGGCAGGGCAAAGCGCGCGGCCGCCCGGTAGCCCGGCACATCGAGGCGCGGCACCCTGCCCGCGGGCAGCAAGGCCCAGCACACCAGCGCCCCTGCCGCATGTGCCAGCAGCACTGCGGCCGCCGCCCACGCCAGGCCCGCCGCCGGCTGCCACACCAGCACATACACGAAGCCCGCCTGCGCCAGCGCAAAGGCCAGCAGCGCCGCGGCACGCCGGCGATAGCTGTTGAGCCCGGCGTGCGCCGCCAGCATGAATTCGCGCAGCGACGCCCCCGCCATGTAGAGCGGTACCGCCCACAGCACCGCCGCCAGGCCGCCGCCGCTCAGCCGGCCCGCCACCCAGAAAAACGGCAACAGCACGAGTCCCGCGCCCACGCTGAGCAGCAACTGCGTACCCAGCAGCCCCGCCACCTGCGCGGCACGCGCCTCGGCAGGGGCCTCGCCGACCAGCTTCGGCAGGGCCGTGCGCACCCCGAAAGAAAGCGCCACCAGCCCGATATCGCCCGCGATGATGAATACGGCGTAGGCGCCCAGGGCGGCGGGGTCGAGTCCGGGCGCGGTGCTCAGCAGCTTCCACGTGACGAGGCCGCCCAGCATGCTGGCCAGCATGCCCCCCGCCGAGAGCGCGCCGCCCTGAACCAGCCGTGCGCCCAGGCTCATGGCGTGCGCCGCCGCGCGCTAGCCGCGTTCCGCCGCTTCAATCTGGGCCGCATAGCGGCGCAGGGCAACCATGCCGAAGAAGTGCACAGGCACCGCCGCCGCCGCCACCAGCATTACCGCCAGCACCAACAGCATACGGTCGTACGCCAGGCCTTGCTGGGGGGGCACGGCGCGCATCGCCAGCTTGAGGTCGGGCGCCGTATTGGCCGCCGCCAGCCGCGCAGCCGCATGGCTCATCTCCAGGTTCTGCACGTGCCGCGCCTGCACCTCGCGCCGCAAGTCCAGGGCATCCAGGCGCTGGGTCTGCTCGGCGAGGGTGGCCCGCAACTCCTCGATGCGCGCATCGCGTGACGCCGGTCCAGCCGTCGCCGCTTCCTCGTCCTGTGCGCGGGCCGCATACAAGGCCTCGAGTTCTTCCTCGATGCCGGGCAGGTAGTACGCCGCGTGCAGCGCCTGGATCGCGGCGCGCGTCTCGGCCAGTTCCGCATGCGCGGCGTCCAGCCGCTCGCCCAGAAACTTCGCCGCATCGCGCCGCGCCAAGAAGTTCGTCGCGGCCGCGGCGATCTCCGGCGTGTCCGCCGTGTACAGCAACTCCACCACATCCTGGTACAGCACCTCGTGCGCGGTCTGGGCGAAGAGCTGCGTGCGCACGTCCATCGCGCCCTGTACCTGCTCGAGGGTGAGCCCGCTGCGGTCCAGGCCGGCCTGCGCGTACAGGTCGATGAGATGGTCGCGCACCTGCGCCGCCACCTCCTCACTCGTCAGCAACAACCGGTAGTCGGGCATCGGCATCGTCTCGACCAGGTGGACCCGCACCTGGTTGCCCAGCTGTGCGGTATCGGGCACGAAGGCGATGGGGCTGGTGCGCTCATCCACTTCCTCGAAGGGCAGCGGCGCCAGCACCAGCAGCGCACGCGCGCGAAAACGCTCGGGCGTGTCGCTCGTATACCACCAGGCCGCCGCTCCGGCCAGTGCCGTCACCACCACCAGCCGGAGAAAAAGCGACCACAGGATGCGCGAACCGCTGCGTGCCATAACGTGTGAACCTTCCCGGCGCCGCCCGCCGCGCGGAGTATAGCAATGGCAAGAGGGGCCAACAATGCCGCGCGGTATTACGTTGGCCCCATTGCACAGGCGCGGCTATACTCCGCGCGGCGTGGGAGCAGACGCCAAGGGAAGGGGCCGCGCACCGCATGTCGAATGTCCTCGTAGTCATGGGCACCCGGCCGGAGGCCATCAAGATGGCGCCGGTCGTGCAGGCGTTGCGTGCGCGCCCCGAACGCTTCACCGCGCGGGTCTGTCTTACCGCGCAACACCGCGAACTGCTCGACCAGGTCATCCGCGTCTTCGACGTGCCGGTCGACCACGACCTCAACCTGATGCGCCCCGACCAGACCATCTACGACGTGACGGCCGACGTGGTCACCGGTATGCGCACGATCCTCGAGGCGGAACGGCCAGACGCCATGCTGGTCCACGGCGATACGACCACCTCGTTTGCCGCCGCGCTCGCCGGCTATTACGCGCATGTGCCCGTGGGGCACGTCGAGGCGGGCCTGCGCACCTACGACAAGCGGCGTCCTTTTCCCGAGGAAATCAACCGCCAACTGGCCGATCGGATCTGCGATTTTCACTACGCGCCCACGGTGCGGGCCGCCGAAAATCTGCGCGCCGAGCGCCTGCCGGACGCGCACATCCTGATAACTGGCAACACGGTTATCGACGCCCTGCTCGACATCGCCGCGCGCGACTATACGTTCGAAGACCCCGCGCTCGAAGCAGTCGGGCAGCAGCGGCGGCTCTTACTGGTCACGGCGCACCGGCGCGAAAGTTTCGGTGCGCCCTTCGAGTCTATGTGCCGCGCCATGCGCGCACTCGCCGACCGCTATGAAGACCTCGACGTCGTGTATCCCGTGCACCCGAATCCCAATGTGCAGCGCGTCGTCCGCACCGTCCTCGCCGACCACCCGCGTATCAAGCTGATCGAGCCGCTCGACTACCTGCCCTTCGTGCACTTGCTGAAGAAGGCGACCATCGTGCTTACCGATTCCGGCGGCATTCAGGAAGAGGCGCCTTCGCTCGGCAAGCCCGTGCTCGTCATGCGCGATGTGACCGAGCGCCCCGAAGCCGTGGAGGCCGGCACCGCGCGCCTGGTGGGCAGCGAGGAAGCGCGCATCGTCGCCGAAGTCGCGCGCCTGCTCGAAGACGCCACCGCCTACGCCGGCATGGCCCGCGCCGCCAATCCCTACGGCGACGGACACGCCGCCCCGCGCATCGCCGATCACCTGGCCGGGGTGCTGGCATGAACAAGGTGTGTGTACTGGGCCTCGGCTACATCGGCCTGCCCACCGCCAGCGTACTGGCCACCAACGGCTTCGACGTGCTCGGGGTCGACGTATCGGAGGCCGTGGTCAACACGGTCAACCGCGGCGACATCCACATCGAAGAGCCGGGGCTGCAGACCGTCGTGCGCGCGGCCACGGTCTCGGGCAATCTGCGCGCCGCGCGCGAACCTGAGGCGGCCGACGTATTTATCATCGCGGTGCCCACGCCGCTGACCCCCCAGAAGACGGCCGACATGTCGTTCGTGACCCAGGCGGCGGAGAGCATCGTGCCGCATGTGCAGCCCGGCAGTCTGGTCATCCTCGAGTCCACCTCGCCGCCCGGCACCTGCCGCAAGCTGCTGCGCCCCATCCTCGAACAGAGCGGCCACCGGGTGCCCGAAGATATCGCCCTCGCGCATTGTCCAGAGCGCGTGCTGCCCGGCAAGATTCTGCGCGAACTGATCACCAACGACCGCATTGTCGGCGGGTTCGACACGCCGAGCGCCGCGCGGGCCCGCGACCTCTACGCGCGCTTCGTCGAGGGCCAGATCTTCCTGACCGATGTGACCACCGCCGAGATGGTCAAGCTGCTCGAAAATACCTACCGCGATGTGAACATCGCTCTCGCCAACGAAGTCGCCATCATCTGCGAGCGGCTGGGCATCGACTATTGGGAGGCCGCGCGCCTCGCCAACCGGCACCCCCGCGTAAATGTCCTCAGTGCGGGGCCAGGCGTCGGCGGTCACTGCATCTCGGTGGACCCCTGGTTCCTCGTCGAGCTCGACCCCGGCGAGAGCCGCCTCATCCGTCTCGCACGCGACCGCAACGACACCATGCCGCGTTATGTCGCCGACCGTGTCGCCGAGTTACTGCAGGGGATCGAGGCGCCCAGGGTGGCCGTGTTGGGCGTGGCGTACAAGGGCAACGTAGACGACACGCGCGAGAGCCCGGCGCTCGAAGTGGTTCGCCTGCTTGCCGCGCGCGCCGTGGCCCTTGGCGTCTACGACCCGCACGTGCGGCACGCCCCCTTCGACCTCGTATCGCTCGACACCGCCCTCGAAGGCGCGGACCTGCTGCTGCTGTTGACCGACCACAACGAGTTCAAATATCTCAACCCCAAACAGGTGGCCAAGCAGATGCGCAGCCGGTACGTGCTCGATACACGCCATGCGCTCGACGCGTCCGACTGGGCGCAGGCCGGCTTTCAGATGAGTGTGCTGGGCGCAGGGGCGCCCCGCGAGGAGTAACGGACGATGGCGCGCATTCTCGTGACCGGTGGCGCGGGCTTCATTGGCTCGCATGTCGTAGACGCTTATCTCGCGGCGGGGCACGAGGTCGCCGTCGTCGACAACCTGGTCTCCGGCGACCGGCATAACCTGGCCGAAGGTGTTCCCCTGCACGAGGTCGACATTCGCGCGCCTGAACTGGACCAGGTCTTCGCCTCGTTCCGGCCCGAATGCGTCAACCATCTCGCCGCGCAGATGGATGTGCGCCGCAGCCTCGAAGCGCCGGCCTTCGACGCCGACAACAATGTGCTCGGCACCATCAACGTGCTCGAATGTTGCCGCGCCCACGGTGTGCGCAAGCTGCTCTTCGCCTCGACCGGCGGCGCCATCTATGGCGAGCCCGCACAGTTGCCCGCCGACGAGCACACCACGCCGCGCCCGCTCAGCCACTACGGCACCAGCAAGCTGTGCGGCGAGCATTACATCCGCCTCTACAGCCGCCTCTACGATATTGACCACACCATCCTGCGCTATCCGAATGTGTATGGGCCGCGCCAGAACCCGCATGGCGAAGCCGGCGTGTGCGCGATCTTCATCGGCAAGCTGCTCGCCGGCGAGACGCCCGTCCTCTATGGCAACGGTGCGCCGGTGCGCGACTATGTTTACGTGGGCGACATTGCGCGGGCCAGTGTGGCCGCGCTCGAACTCGGCAGCGACGCCACCCTGAACCTGGGGTCAGGCGTGGGTACTTCCGTGCGTGAGCTGTTCGAGACGGTCGCGCGCCTGCTGCGCTGGGAGGGCGAGCCCGATTTGAAACCGCTGCGCAACGGCGAGGTGGACCGCATCACCATCACCGGCGAGCACGCCGCGCAGGTCTTGGGCTGGCACGCTGAAGTGTCGCTCCAAGCAGGCCTCGGCGAGACCATTGCCTGGATGCGCGCGCGCTCACAGGCCGCCAACCAATAACCCTTAACCTTACCGGGCCTCAGCCGAACCACGCGTTCAGCGTGAGCGCCAGCCAGAACGCCGCAAAGCCGCCCAGGAAAACCAGGCCCACCCAGGCCAGCACGTGCAGCCAGCCCGCCGGGCGATAACGCTCCGGCATGAAGGGGCTGCGCACCACCAGATAATTCATGGCCGCCAGCAGTGGTGCCGTCAGGAATGCGATGACCGTGACCACCGTCAGCAGCTGAATCATACTGTCCAGGAACAGGCCTGCAATCAGCAGTGTGCAGGCCCCCCAGAAAATCATCACCGCCCAGTAGAACCAGTCCTCACGCGCGGCCCGCGCTTCGGGCAGGTCGCGCAGCAGTTGCACGCTCTCGTGCACCACGCGGGTGTAGCCGTCGAAGCAGGTCAACGTCGAGCTGAAGATACAACTCAACGCTGCTACCGCGACGATGTAATAGGTCCACCCGCCCAGCGTCTCGGCGTACAACGTGCAGAACTGCGCGCTGAAGGCAATGCCACTATCGGCAAAACGCTCGCCCGTCGGGTGCATCACCAGCGCACCCAGCGCCAGGAAAACCAGCGCCAGCACCGCCGTGCCGATGTAGCCGATGTG
>CAYMLC010000102.1:4964-9165 GCA_964390765.1 uncultured Nitrospirales bacterium | reverse complement strand
GTAGAAGGGAATCGCGGCGGCGGGCTCGCCCGTGTTGACGAGCGCATCGGCGATGGCCTCGATACCAGCCAGGCGCGATGCGGGCTCGCCGAAGCGTGCGTTGATGTACTCGGCGCCATCTTCTGCACGGCCGGCCGCCACAAAGGCCCGCGCGATGCTGCGCAAGACGCGGCCGCCGCGTCCGGGCTCGAGGATGATGGCCTGCTCAACGTGACGCAGCCCCTCCTGTATGCGGCCCTGTTCCAGCAGCGCATTGCCAAGCACCTCGTGCGCGAGCGCATTGGACTCGGTCACGTTGAGCGTGTGCGAGAACAGGGTCGTGGTATCGCGCCAGCGTGAGGTCTGTAGCGCCGCCACCGCGCCGAACAAGACAACGGCGACCGCGCCCAGCGCCAGTGCCACTGCAGGTGCGCCTTCGGCACGAGGCCAGCGCCCTCTCGCCAGGGCGGGCAGGCCATAGACCACCGCCACGCAGAGACCGAGCAGCGGCAGGTAGGTGAAGCGGTCGGCGCGGGCATGCGCGCCCACGGCCAGCAGGCCGATGACCGGACCAAGCAACACAACGAACCACCCCCAACCGGCAAGCAACATGGGCGCGCGGCGCACGTTGGCCAGGGCAATGCCGGTCAAGGCCAAGAGCAGTATCGCGGCATAGGTGACCGGCCCCCAGGCGATGGTTTGCGGATGTGGATAGAACGGCGCCAGCCCCATGGGCACGACGAAATCGAACAGGTAGTAGGCGTAGGAAAGCACGGCGTTCTGCACTCGCAGGAGCAAGGGAAACTCGGCGAGCGTGCGCACGCCGTCGCCCGTTGCCTGGCCGTAGACGCCCAGCAGGCCGGACACGATGGAAAGGGCGAAGAGCGGCGCTTTCTCGAACAGCAATAGGCCCAGCTTCCGCGGCCAGGGGGTATCGCCCGCGTAGCGGCGCAGCGGCCACACGTCGAAGAAGAACAGCGCGATGGGGAGCGCGAGGAGTGCCGCCTTGCTGAGCAGGACCCCCACGAACGCAATCACGACGACAGCGAGCGTGCGCGCGGTGGGCGCCTGGGCATGGCGCAGATAGGCCAGCAGCATGAGCAGGGCGAAGGTGCCGCTGAGCAGATCCTTGCGGCTGGATATCCACGCGACGGGCTCGACGTGCAGCGGGTGCACGGCAAACAGCGCAGCGGCCAGGGCCGCCAGGCGCGGGGCCTGCGTGGCGCGCGCGAGCACCAGCCAGACCAGCCACGTGTTCAGCAGGTGCAGCAGCAGGCTGGTGAAATGGTGGCCGCCCGCATTGGCGCCAAACATGCTCACATCGAACTGGTGCGTAAGCGTGGTCAGCGGGTGGTAGTTGGCATAGTGCAGGCTGGTGAAGGCCCACAGCACATTGCCCACGCTGAGCCCCTCGCGCACCTGTGGCGGCTGGGTGATGTAGGCGGGGTCGTCGAGTCCGATAAAGCCAAAGGTGACCACCTGCGCAAAGACGACGAGCGCGAGCGCGACAGGCACCAGTCCCCACCAGGGGGACACAGAAGTGGCCGGTGTGGGCGTATCGGGCATGTTAGGCACGATAGCGCAAGCGGGGCCGCCAGCGGAAACAGCGCCCCTATTCATGCGCTAACGATGCTGCCGTAGGATCTTTGGTCAGGTGCGTCTGGGCTGGGCTCGGCGCGCCGCCAATATCCCAGCACACAGGAGTACGGGCATCATGCAACGCACCCATCACAAGCGGGGCTTCACCCTCATCGAACTATTGGTGGTCATTGCGATCATCGGAATCCTAGCCGCCATTCTGCTGCCGGCGCTGGGGCGCGCACGCGAGGCCGCCCGCCGCGCGTCGTGCCAGAACAACCTCAAGCAGTGGGGCCTGGTCTTCAAGATGTACAGCAGCGAATCGAAGGGCGAGCGCTTCCCGACGGTTCAGTTCGGCGTCTTTCCGCGCAACAACGAAGCGGGCACGCCGCTGCTCTCGTTCGACCTGGGGCCGAATACCTTTCAGATTTATCCCGAGTACCTGACCGACCCGAACATCGCGGTGTGTCCGTCGGATGCTCAGGCGGCCGACCTGTTGGACGGCTTTATAAACGACGATGGTGAGTCCTGCTTCGGGCGCGTGGCCGCCGGGTCGAATCGCTCGGAGTGCGCCAGCGGCGTCGACGGCAGCTACACCTATATTGGCTGGTTGCTCGACAAGCTGGACCGTCCCGTGGAAAGCGTGGGCGCGGACCTGGGCATCATCAACGTGTTGGCGCTGGCCGCACAGGTGGAGGACCAGATTCCCTCGCCGCTGCCAGCCACCGGCGGCCCGCCCCAATTGATGTCCTTCCTCGAACGCCTGACCGCGCCCGAGATCGGCTTGCTCGAAGCGGTGGCCCTTGAGAACGGCGCGGCCATTGCCGGCATTGTCGATGGCGATGTGGGCGGCGTGCTCGACACCAACGACGCGCCGATTGGCAACGGCAACAGCGATACCGTCTATCGCCTGCGCGAGGGCATCGAGCGCTTCCTCATCACCAACATCAACGACCCCGCCGCCAGCGCCGTGGGCCAGAGCGAGGTCGTCATCATGTTCGACCAAGTCGCCTTTGTCGCCGAAGCATTCAATCACGTGCCGGGCGGCAGCAACGCGCTCTTCCTGGACGGGCACGTCGAGTTTCTGCGCTACGCACCGGTCAACGACAACTTCGCCAACGAATGGGTCGCCAACTCGCTCGGCCTGCTGGCATCGGTGCTCTAGCCCGAACGCCTGACTGAACCTGAATCCACCGCCGTCTGAGGGGATACCCCTCGGGCGGAGGTGGTCATTGACGCCGTAGACGCCTAACGTGCATTTGCCGCTGGAAACCACGATAATGCGGGGCATCTCGGGGGGCAAACCTGCCTTGGCACACACCACGCTTTGGACCGGGGTGTGTCCAGCATCGGCCCAATGGGCCACGGGAAGTACGGGACCATGACAGAAATTTCGAAGATCCGCAATGTGGCGATCATCGCGCACATTGACCACGGCAAGACCACGCTGATTGACAGCATCTTCCGCGCGGCGCACACCTTTCGCGAGAACGCGGCGGTAGACGAGCGCGTGATGGACAACAACGAGCTGGAGCGCGAGCGCGGCATCACGATTCGCGCGAAGCACTGCTCGATCACGTGGCAGGACCACCTGATCAACATCGTGGATACGCCGGGCCACGCCGACTTCAGCGGCGAGGTGGAGCGCATCCTGGGCATGGTGGATTCGGTGCTGCTGCTGGTGGATGCGAACGAAGGCCCGATGCCGCAGACGCGCTATGTACTGATGCGCGCGCTGCGCCTGGGCCTGCGCCCCATCGTGGTGGTGAACAAGGTAGACCGGCCGCAGGCGCAGCCGGCCAGTGCGCTGGACAAGACCTTCGACCTGTTTGTCGAACTGGGTGGCACGGATGCGCAGTGCGACTTCCCCGTGCTCTACGGCTCGGGCCTCAACGGCTGGCTGGTGCGCGACCTCGAGACCGAAGCACACGAAGGTATGGATGCGTTGTTCGAGACGATTGTCGAGCACGTGCCTGCACCCGAAGGCGACCCCGATGCCCCGTTCCTCATGCAGGTGAGCACGCTGGGCTGGAACGACCACATCGGCCGCACGGGCCAGGGGCGGGTGTTGCAGGGCCGGCTGAAGCTGGGGGGCGCGATCAAGCGCATCCAGACCGAGTGGGCGCATCCCGAACGCCACGACGGCCACATTCCCGTGCGCGGCGATGACTGGAACGTGACGGGCGTGAGTCAGGAGAAGGCGGCCTACATCTGGTCGACGGTCGGCCTCGAGACGCTGCCGGTGGAAGAGGCCGTGGCCGGCGACATCGTGATCATCGCCGGGCCGAAAGACCTTTACATCGGCGATACCATCTGCGCGGCCGAGCTCGATGAAGCGAGCGCGCTGATGCCGCTCGAGATCGAAGAGCCCACCGTGTCGATGCTGATCATGGTGAACAGCGGGCCGTTCAGCGGGCGCGAGGGCGACGCGGTAACCATCCGCCAGATTCGCGCGCGGCTGGACAAGGAGCTGCGCACCAACGTGGCGATGCGCGTGGAAGACAGCAGCCGCAGCGACGCATTGAAGGTGTCGGGCCGCGGCGAGTTGCACCTCGCGATCCTGATTGAAGAGATGCGGCGCGAGGGCATGGAGCTGTGTGTGAGTCCGCCCGAGATCATCACGAAGCGCACGCCCGAGGGCCAG
>CAYMLC010000102.1:0-4954 GCA_964390765.1 uncultured Nitrospirales bacterium | reverse complement strand
AGGGCCAGCTGCTCGAGCCCTTTGAAGACCTGACCATCGATGTGCCGGAAGAGCACCAGGGCACGGTGATGGAGAAGATCGCGCGGCGTAAGGGCGAGTTGATGCACATGCACAACGAGGGCAACGGGCTGGTGCGCCTCGAATTCAAGATTCCGACGCGCGGGCTCATCGGCTATCGCAACGAGTTTCTGACCGACACGCGCGGGCTCGGCATTCTGGCGTCGCGCTTTACGGGTTACGAGGCCTACGCCGGCGAGATTCAGGCGCGCAGCCGCGGCTCGCTCATCAGCATGGACACTGGCGAGGCGACCAGTTACTCGTTGTTGAACCTGCAGGAGCGGGGGCAGTTGTTCATCGAGCCGATGACGGATGTCTACACCGGAATGATTGTGGGCGAGAACGCGCGCCCGGGCGACCTGCCCTGTAACCCGACCAAGAAGAAGGCGCTGACCAACCACCGCAGCGCGACGAAAGACCAGACGGTGGTGCTCGACGTCGCGCGCAAGCTGACGCTGGACGCGGCGCTCGAATGGATCGCGCCGGACGAACTGGTCGAGGTAACGCCGAAGAGTGTGCGCGTGCGCAAGGCTATCCTCGACGCCGAAGAGCGCAAGCGCGTGGAGAAACGGAAAGCGGCAGCGAGCGCATAGGAGAGTGCCTCGGCGGTAGTGTGTTACGTCCGCTTTGAACGCCGGTCTCAAGATAGATTCCTGCTTGCGCAGGAATGACGGAGAGGGGGAAGGAACGGCGGGGCACAAGAAGGAGGACAAGGCGTTGTACGCGAGAAGGCTCGGCGGTGTGCATGTTCGAGCCGGGCGTGCACGGTAGGCTTCGAGCCAACCCGGGAACGGCCAGATTTCAAGACTGGCGGGGTGGCACCTGGATGCCCGGCAAGTTCCTGACAACGCGCCCCCGCCCTGCGCGAACGCACCCATAGCGCCGCCCCAAAAACGAGAGCTGACGGCCCGCTACCCAGAGGCCCGTCGCCCCTTACTGTCGCCGTCGATCCTGCCACCCTCTTCTCTCCCTGTCCGCGTGGCTCCGTCCTCCCTCCCCACATTCTCCGCTCTCTTCCCTTCTCCCTTCTCCCTTCTTGCCTCTTCCATCTCCCTTCTTCCTTCTCCCTTCCTCCTTCCTCCTTCTTCATTCCCGTTCCCTCATCCTCTTAATCCTCTTAATCGGTGGATAGCCTTGCCGTTTCAGCCGCGCTGCGCTAGGCTGCCGCCATGCGGAAAGCGCGTCCATACGGATTCACGCTGGTCGAATTACTCGTGGTGCTGGCCATCATCAGTATTCTGGCGGGGCTGCTGCTGCCCGGCCTCGCCCGCGCACGCGAGGCCGCACGCCGCGCAAGTTGTTCGAGCAACCTGCGGCAGATGGGCTTGGTGTGCAAGATGTACGCGAGCGAAAACGCGGGCGCATTTCCGACGGTGCAGCGCCGCAATGGTGCCGATTGTGCGCCGGGCAACGCCGGGCGGCTGATGGTCGACGGGCTGTCGGTCTATCCCGAGCACCTGACCGACGCCGAGCTGCTGGTGTGTCCTTCGAATCCCTTTGCCCAGGAGGCCTTCGAACGGGGCACGTGGAACCGGCCAGACGGCCCCGGCGGCTCCCGCGCAACAGGCAGCACGAACCCGTGTCTAATCGACGACACCAGCTACTTCTACGCGGGCTGGCTGTTGTCCGACCGCTACATGTCCGAGTTGGGCACGGGCGACGCGTCGCAGCGTTTCGCGACGGCCTTTGGTGAAATTCTGCGCTCGACCGAAACCGGGCCGCTCGGCAGTTCATGGGCGTACACCGACGACTTCGGCGAGGTCTTCCCCATCCGCCGGCTGCGGGAGGGTATCGAGCGTTTTCAGATCACCGACATCAACAACCCGTCGCGCGCCAATATCTCGCAGAGCCGGATAGCCGTGATGTTTGACCGGATCGATGTCGACGTCGAAGGTTTCAACCACGTGCCCGGCGGTGGCAACGTGTTGTTCATGGACGGCCACACCGAGTTCGTGCGCTACCCCTTCGCCTTTCCGGCCTCGCGCACGTGGGCCGAGATGGTCGACCTGCTCGACCTCTAGCGCGCGCCCGCTTGGGCCAAGCGCCGGGCCAGGTCTTCGTGCCCCTCCGCCAGGGCGACCTGTGCCGCCCGCTCCCCTTGAGCGTTGGCCGTGCGGGGGTCGGCTCCGTGGGTCAGCAGCGCCATGGCCACTTCTTCATAGCCCGCCTCGGCCGCCACCAGCAGCGGCGGGCGTCCGTCGGCCCCGGCCAGATTCGGGTCGGCGCCCTCGGCCAGCAGAAACAATGCCATGTTGAACTGGGCACGGCCGAGCGCGAGCGACAGCGGCGTCTCGCCCCGGGCATCCCGCGCATTTACATCGGGCTCGCCGTGCGTGGCCGATGTGCTCCACTTGAGGAAGACGTGGCCCGCAACGTCGTCGTGCCCCTTCATGGCCGCCAGATGCAACACGCTCCAGCCTTGCGGCGTCGTGCGGTTGGCGATGGCACCGTGCTGCAGCAGCAGGCGCGCCATCGCGGCGTTGCCCTGCCACGCGGCCAGGTGCAGCGCATCCCAGCCCTTATCCGTCTTCAGCGTGGGGTCGGCGCCGTACTGCAGCAGCACATTGGCAACGGCCAGCTGATCATCGCGCGCCGCCCGGTGCAGGGGGGTCACGCCGTCGGCGTCGCGCGGGTCGGGTGCGGCCCCGTCGAGCAGCAATTGCTTGATGGTTGCCGCGTCGCCCTCGCGCACCAGGTGGTGCAGTTGCGTATAGCCGTGCACATCGCCGCCGATGCTCGCGGGGCGGCTGTCGCATGCCGGGGCCGACAGCACCAGGGCCAGCGCCGCAACGGCGGACAATGTCGTGCCTAGACGACCGCGGTCCAGCAGCCCATGGGAAAACGCGCAGGCGGCCTGCGAACGGTCCGGTTGCTCCGACGCGTCGTTGCGGACCTTTGAAAGTGCTCGCTTCTTCTGCAGCTTTTCGCCTCGGTTCACGACAACAATTCTCGTTCATGGCTGGCCGCGCCTTGCGCCACAGGCTGGTAGGATAGCCCAGCGTGGCGATGGGCGTCACCCGGGAAAGGGCGCATGGAACCCAGCGAATACCAGGCGATGCGCGCCGCTGAAGACCACCACTGGTGGTATCGCGGCCTGCACGCGCTCGTGGCCAGCGCACAGCAGCGCCACGCGCCGGACGCCCGGCGCTGGCTCGATGCCGGGTGTGGCACGGGCGGTCTGCTGGCGCAGTGGCCCCTGCCCGGTGTCGGGATAGACGCCTCAGCATTGGCGGTGGCCGGGGCACGCGCACGGGGCCTCGACCGTCTGGTGCGCGGCAATGTAAACGCACTGCCCTTTGCCGCGCGCACGTTCGATGGTGTACTCGCGCTCGATGTGCTCTACCACCGCGCGGTCGATGTGCCGGCGGCGTTGGGCGAACTGTACCGCGTGGCGCAGCCGGGTGCCGTGCTGCTGGTGAATATGCCGGCCGACTGGGCGGTATGTGGCGCGCACGACCGCGCCATTCACACGGGGCGCCGCTACACACGCCGGCAGTTGTGCGGGGTGTTGGCGGCGGCCGGCTGGTGCGTGACCTGGGCCACCTACTGGAACGCGGTGTTGCTGCCGGCGGCGCTGAGCGCGCGGTGGCTGCGGCGCGACGCCGGCAAATCCGAGGTAACAGCCTCGGACCGCGGCGGCGCGGTGGGTCACGCAGCGCTCGCGCTGGAGCGGGCGTGGTTGCGCGTGGCCCCACTGCCGCTGGGGCTATCGGTGTTTGCGGTGTCGCGGCGGGAATGACGGTGCCCGGCAATGGCTTTGCTGGGGTACGCACGACAGGTTTGCGGAAGGAGCAACAGGCATGAACGAGACCGAGCAGCAGGCGTTGGCGGCGATTTGTCTGATGGCGGCGTTTGCCGATGGCGAGAAGAGCGACGCGGAACGCGCGAAGATGAAGGAAGTTTTCGACGGGCTGGGCGGCGTGGCGCCGGGTGTGTATCAGCGCGTGCTGCTGAAGCAGACGAACGTGGCACAGGAAGTAACGGCGCTGACCTCGCCCGAAACGCGCAACCTGGCCTATGAACTGGCGGTGTGTGTGTGCGATGCCGACGGGCTGACCTCGCCGCCTGAGCGCGCCTTCCTCGATGACCTGCGACAGCGCCTCGACCTCGATGGCGGCGACACGGAAGCCACCTTGCAGCAGGCGGAGCAGGTGGCCACGGCGGAGCCGGCCACGCCCGTGGAGGATACGGCGCCCGCCACGGCAGCCACGCCAGTTGCGGCAGCGGCGGCATTGGGTGGTGCGGGGGTCGCCGGCGGCGCGCTGGCGGCGTCTTCGGCCCAAGCGCCGGCCTCGCCCGTGCCCGCGCAGCCGGACCCCAGCGCGCAGGTAGACAGCACGATTACGAAGTACGCCATCTTGTGCGGCGCACTCGAACTGCTGCCGCAGAGCCTGGCGACGATGGCGATCATCCCGGTCCAGATGAAGCTGGTCTATGCGGTGGGCCGCCAGTACGGCGTGAACCTCGACAGCGGCCACATCAAGGAATTCCTCGGCGTGGTCGGTGTGGGTATGACCTCGCAGGTGGTGGAGAACTTTGCGCGCAACCTGATTGGCGGATTCGCGAAGAAGGCACTCGGCAAGAAGACGGGCAAGGGTTTTGGCAAAGTGGGCAAGAGTGCGGCGGGCGCGGCCATCACCTTCGCCACGACCTATGCGCTGGGCCAGGTCGCCAAGCAGTATTACGCAGGCGGGCGCACGTTGAGCGCGGTCGACCTGAAGAGCCTGTTCTCACGCAACATGGACCAGGCGCGCGGCATCTATCAACAGTACGCGCCGCAGGTGCAACAGCAGGCCAACAGCCTCAGCATGACCGACGTAACCCAACTGATGCGCGGCCGGGTCTAGTGTCATGCGTGCGAAGTTCGAGTGAGAAGTGTCAGCGTTTGTTATCCTGT
>CAYMLC010000101.1:0-9171 GCA_964390765.1 uncultured Nitrospirales bacterium | reverse complement strand
AGGGCTCTTCGTGTTCGAGGAAGTCGATGTGCGCGAAGATGAGGAGGACGGCGGCAGCGGCCCCCCAGTAGCGCAGCACGCCGAAGCCGTGGCGCAGGGTGTGCCGCACGAGGACGCCGATACCGAGCGCCCCGAAGACCATGAGCAGCGGGATGATGGGTACGCGAAAGCGCGCTACGACGAAGAAGACGATGTGGGTGGCGGCACTGACGAAAATGAAGGCGAGCAGCAGCAGGAGGAAGGCGTTGCGCTGTTGGGGCGGGATGCCGAAGAGGGTCTCGCGGCGGGTGGCCCATGCCCCGGCGAGGCCGAGCACGGCGAGGGTCAAGACCCAGGGCCAGCCGGGCAACGGGGCGAGTGTGGCCATGCGCTCCTTCTCGATTGCGGGGAAGGTGTTGCTGGGCATTTCGTAGGGGCCGAAGAAGAGGGCGACCTTGCGCACGGCCAGTTCAGCCCAGCGCTGGGGATGCTCGCCTATGAATTCGATGGCCCGCCCGACGAAGAAGGACTGCAAGTCGCTGTAGTTGAGCGTGGGATCTTGCTCTTGGCGGCGCAGCGCTTCGAGCAGTTGCGGCATGTTGCTGTTGCCGAGGGTCTTGTTCACCCCGAGTAAGGCGGAGTAATTGACGTTGGGGAAGCTGCCGGTGGCGTATTCATTGTTGCCGGCATAGAAGTTGAGCCCGCCGATGGTGCAGATGAGCACGGGCTCGCCGCCGTAGACGTAGTTGCGTATGGTGACGGGAGCGATGCATGCCGCGATGGTGACGGCGAGCGCGGTGACGGCGAGCAAGCGCTGACGCAGGGCCTGGCCGCGTGAGACCCAGAGGGCCCACAGGGCGAGGACGGGCGCGAACAGCAGTGTCTCGGGCCGGATGAGCGCGAGTACGGCGTAGGTGATACCGGGCGCAATGGCGCGGCGCGGCCGCAAGTCGTGCAGCCACGGCAGCATGAGATTGAGCGTGGCGAGGAGGAAGAAGACAATGAAGACGGGCGCGTTCAGCTCTTGCTCGAAAAAGATGAATATCCAGTAGGTACTGCCGAAGAATGCGGCGAGCAGGGCAAGCCCGCGCCCGAGCAGGGCCCGGCAAAAGGTGTAGAGCAAGAGGACGTTCAGCAGGCCAAAGCCGATCTGGATGATCCGGACCATGAACAGGTCGCGGCCGGTGAGCAGATACATGAGCGCCATAATGTGCGGATAGGCCGGGGGGCGCACGTAGGGCGTGGTGGCCAGTTGCACGTCTTCCATGCCGGGCGGCGCCTGTGCTTCGGAATCGAGAATGAGGCGCGCCCAGTAGTCCTTATAGATGGCGTCGGCCTCGACCACGTAGAAGTCGGGCTGCTCCATATGTTCGACGAGGTAGGAGGCGCGCAGGCCGAGGCCGAGGAGCAGAATCAGGCCGAGTGCGGCGTAATCGACCCACCAGGGCCGTGCCGTCACCGCGTCCATCGCACGCCGCAAGGCCTGGTGGGGTTCGCTGGTGCCGGCGGGTGGGGCCGCTCCCCGGGTGCGCGCGGAGGCAGCCGTCGCGGGCGGCTCGTGCGTGGGGGGGTTACGGGTATCGCCACCCGCGGTCGACGCGTGTGGTGCTGCCTTCTTCTTTTTCTTGGCCACGTTCGTTTTTCTGCTGTGCGAATGGCTACTGCGGGTTGTAGATGCCGGCTGCCCTGCCGGCGCTGGTGGAGACACGGGAGCCTAGCACAGGGTTGCAAAGCGCCCAAACTGCGGGGCCATGCGGCCTCAGGCCCGGCCGCTGGCGGGGCGCAGGGTAACGAGTACGGCGTCTGTGATCTGCCGGCCGACGGCATGCTCGACGGTGGCGGCGCCCTGCCCCACGGCGAGGACCACGGGGCCGTCGAAGGGTGCACGGCTGCGCACGACGATTTCGGTTTCGGGCTCGATGCCGAGCGTGGTGAGATAGCGCAGAAGTTCGCCGTCGTCGTGCCGGATACGGCGCACCTGCGCGGCGATGCCCTCCGCCACTTCGCTGAGGGGTACGGCGCCGCTGGGCGGCACGTCGCCTTCGGGCGTGGGTATGGGGGCGCCGTGGGGGTCGACTTCAGGATGGCCCAGATGCTCGGCGATGCGCGCCGCCATGAGGTCGGAGATGTGGTGTTCGAGGCGCTCGGCCTCTTCGTGCACCTCATCCCAGGCGTAGCCCAGCACTTCGCAGAGAAACGTCTCGACAAGGCGGTGCCGGCGCACGATGCGCAGGGCGCGGGTGCGCCCGCGGGGCGCCAGCTCGACACCCCGGTGCGGCGTGTAGTCGACGAGGGGCGCGCGCTGCTCGCTCAGGCGTTTCAGCATTGCGCTGACCGAAGGCGCGGCCACGCCGAGGCGGTCGGCGATGGCGCCCGTGGTGACTGGCGCCTGCGTCTCGCTCAGTTCGTAAATCGCCTTGAGGTAGTTTTCTACGCTTTCCGAGGAGATAAGCCGGCTTCCTCGTATCTGGCGGCTCACGGCGCCCCGCTGCTCAGCGTCGCACGGCGGCTAGAGGTGTCTCCGCACCGCCGGTATACAACACGAAATCGGCCCGGCCCCTGTCGTCCGCACGCCAAGCGGCGGCGTCGGTCACAAAGCTGAGGGTACAGACCTGTGCACCGCGCGCGCGCAGCCGCTGAACGAGGCCGCCCGCGTAGTCGCTGTGAAACTGGCCAACCGCAAGTACGGTGGCGCCGTGCGCCTGGGCAGCGCGCCACGCGGAATCGGCGAGGGTCGCATCCCACACCTGCTGGGCGAGGAAGAAGGCCGTCTGTTGTTCGGGGGATAGGCCATTGCCCCCGTCGGTGGGGTGCGCGCCAATCGCATCCATAAAGCGATCACGGTAGTGGGCTTCGTCTACGGGGGCGGGCAGCGTGAAGAGGGCTTGTTCGTCGGCGGGCAGCGCGCGCAGTGCTTCGAAGCCGTCGGTGCGCGCCAGACGCACGTATGTGCGGGGCGCGTTGGCGGCCACGATAGGCGCACCGTGGCGGCGCGCAATGTCCAGCAGCGGCTGGTAGAAGCGCATCCAGGTATCGGGCCCCGCCCAGTCCCCCACTTCTGCCTGCTGCACGAAGGCAGCGGTGTCGAGGTCGCCCGTGTGCCACCTGTCGACGAGCGCTTGCAGGTCACGCGTCAGCATCTCGAGCGCGAGCGCGCCATCGCCCGGCGTCTGGCTGAAATAGGCGTCGAGCCACGCCGCCTGGGCCGCGTGGGCGGTGGCGTCATCGTGGCGCTCCCCCAGGATGATGACGTCGGCGGCCTGGGCAGCGACCAGGGTGTCGGCCCAGGTCTGGGGGGTGCCATCGCTGCCGGCGTATACCGGCAGCTCGGGCAGTGGCGCGCCGGCAGGGCCGGGCGGAAGTGTCGCACAGTTTGTGGCGCCCACGGCCAGCAGCGCGCAGGCGAGTGCGCAAAGCAAAGGCCGCCCCTCACTGCGGATGGGCGGCCGGTGTGTACGGTGCATCACGCCACGGGTTTCCCGCGCGCAGGCGCGCTAGCGAAGCGCGGCGGTATTGGGACGCTGGATAATCTTGAAGGGCACACGCAGTTCGGGGCGCGCGTCGAGGTCGGTCTTGATGACGATTTCCTGCGCATCGAGCGCGGGTACGGCGGGCACGTCGACCAGCTTCACCTCGTAGCCGCCCCCTGCCCGGGGCGATACGTCGGGCTTGATGCGGTCGTCGGGCACTTGCACTTCGGTGATGTTGAACTCTTTGTGCAGGCCGGGCGTCACGTTGATGCGCATCGTGTACATGCGCACGGGGTCGCTGCTGGAGAGCAGCGCGAGGCGCTTGGGGTTCACCGACACGGGTCCGACCACCTGCAAGCTGCCGGCCACCTGCACTTGCGGCGATTCGGGGTGGTCGGTCATCACGCGGAAACCAAGGCTCTGGAAACCACTGGCGAGTTCGCCGGTGTTCTGAAACGTGACGCGGTAGGCCTTGCCCTCTTCGATGGGTTCGACCTCGGCGCTGAAGGCCGGGTTGGTCGACTGCACATCGCGCACCTTGAAGTTCACGTCGGGGCGGCCGGCGCGCACGGTGAACTCGCTGGATACGTCGGCCCCTTCTTCCACCTGGCCCAGGGCGAGGCTGCGCGGTTCGGCGTAGACGGGGGCGATGGCCGTGCCGGTAATCTTGAGTTGCAGCAGCGGCGTCTCGGGGTCGTTCGAGGTGACGGAGACGTACTTCGTCTGTTGGCCGCTGCGGCCGGCCAGATTGAAGGTGGCGCGGATGGGCACTTCTTCGCCCGGCTCGACTTGTTGGTCTTCGGGCGCCAACTCGGCGACGGTGCAGCCGCACGATGACTTGACGTTGGTAATCTGCAGGGTCTCGTCGCCGGTGTTGCGAAGGGTGAATTCGGCGTCGACCTTTTCGCTATTGTCGCGCTCGCCGAAGTCGAAGGTGTCGGAGGGGGTCGTAATTTGTGGTGCGGGCGCGGCGGTGCCCGCCCAGGCGAGGGTGGCGCAGGCGATGACGATGGCCCGGGTGTAACGGGCAAACGGAAGAGATGCGGGTGCGTTCATGGTGAACAGTGCCCTTACTTCAAAGCGTTGTGTTGCGTCAGTGGTGGTCGAAGGTCAAGTGATACACCGAGGGCGCGCCCCGGCGCAAGACCAACGCCCTAAGGAACGGTGGCGTTGACGGCCATGCCCGCGGCGGGAAGCTGATGGATGGCATCGCTTTGCGCATCGTAGCGGTAGAGCCGCACGGGTGAGACGCGCCGGGCGTCGCCGTCGGCCCAGAAGGCAAAGAAGCGCGGCGCGGCGTTCAGGGGACGGCGCACATAGGTGTGGTTGCGCGCGCTGTTCCGGGTCAGGCTGGCCGTGCGCTGCCACGTTTGGCCCTGATCGCTGCTGGTCCAGCGTACGATTTCGCCGCCTGCACCAAAGGGCTGGGGGCCAGGGTCAGTGGGCGCAAGGAGCACCCAGGATTCTGACGTTATGTATAGGCTGCCCATGTCGTAGTTGTGGTCGCTGGTAGTCACCGGGCGCCGCTCCCAGTTTTTGCCGGTCCAGCGGGCGGTGTGCCAGGTATGCGGGCCGCCGTCCTCGCCGGGCCGCCAACTGCGCGCCGTGACGTAAAGGATGACGGGGCGGCCGTCGGCATCGTAGTTGAGGTCTTTCATATAGACCAGCCAGCCTTCGCTCGCGTAATCATGGACGAGCGCGGGATTCGCTACGCTTCGAAGCGGCGTTTCCAGCGGGGTGCCGTCGGCCGCGGTCCAGGTCTGGCCGCCGTCGGCGGTCTCGGCGTAGTAGAGGTTGGTGCGGTGGTTCAGGCCTTTGCCCGCGGGATGGTAGTTGAAGGCGGTGCCAACCTTGCCGGCGTGCGGCCAGCTGACCTGATAGTGGCCCTCGCCGACCTCGGCCAGCCGCCGGGGTGCGCGCCAGTTCACACCGTCGTCACTTGTGCGCCAGGTCAGCATGCGGCCGCCGTCGTACTGGGTGTGCAGGAAAAGGAAGCCCTGGCCATCTATCCACCAGGGTTGGGGATAGCTGAAGTTGAATTCGGCCACCATTTCCCAAGCGCCGATATCGAGCGGGCGTACACTGCGAAAGACATAGGCCGGACGCGCGGTACCGTGTGCGCTGGCAAAGACCCAGATGCGCCCCTCGCCATCGATGGCGAGTACGGGGTTGTCGTGCGCATCGGAGGTTTCCTTGTCGAGCAGGGCGACCGGCGCGTGCAGGTGGTCGGCGGCGTGGTCGTAGGCCCCCACCATGATATGCAGCGCACGTGCCGTGTCGGCGCTGCCGCCGTAGACAAAAAAGGTGGTGTCCGCTTCTTCGTGGTAGACCGCGAGCGGCTGGTGCTTGGCGCAGTAGGTGGCCAACCCGCCGCTGTACTTGTACACGTACTCCGTGTTGACCCGCTGGTTGGCATACCAGATGCCCGTGTAGCCGTCGGCCCGTTGCGTGGGCCAGGCGGTGGGAATGCCGCTGACTGCCTCACGCGCCAGCGTGTCCCCGGCCGCGGTGTCGCACGCAACAAGTCCGCCGGCCGCAGTGAGTGCGGCGCCCAGCCAGATGCTCAACCTTGCCCACATGGTCGCTTTCCTTTCCGCGTTGCTTTCGCCCACTCCGGTGCGTACCCTCCCCGCTTATCGTATGGCAAGGACCACGACTTCAACGGGCGCCGGTGGGGTGCCCGGGCAGGAGGAGCAAGCAAATGAGACGAGTAGTGGTATTGGGCTGCACGGCGATGCTGCTGGCGGGTGCCGCCTCGGCCCAGGCGGTGGCCGAGGGCGAGTGGATCAACCTGTTCGATGGTGAAACCACGTATGGCTGGGTCAACTTCGGCGATGTGGCGTGGGAAGTGTCGGATGGCGCGATCGAAGCGGAAGAGGGCTGGAGCGGCCTGCTGGCGACGACAAGCCAGTTTGCCGATTTCGAGTTGCACGTGACGCTGCAACTGGACCGGCAGGGCACGGCGGGCGTGCTGTTTCGTTCGCCGTTGACGGGGCACCCGGTGGACACGGGCGGCAACATGATTTATATCGAATGCGACGAACGCACCGGCTGCGACGAGCAGCAGGTCGTCGTGCGTGCGGTCGGCGACAACGTGGAAGCTACGGTCGATGGTGAGCCGGTGGAACTGACGACCGAGCGGCGCATCGGCCACATCGGCATTGCATTTCACCGCTACCACTCGCAGGGCCGGGGCCAGGAACTGAGCATCAAGGAAGTGAAGCTGCGCCCGCTGCAGTTGACCCCGCTGTTCGATGGCGAGACGCTGGATGGGTGGAACATTCTGCCGGGCCGCAATTCCGAGTTCTCGGTCGACGACGGCGCGCTGCGCATCGTGAACGGCAATGGGCAGATCGAGACGGAGGGCGTCTACCAGGATTTCCTGCTGCAACTGGACGTGTACTCAAACGGCGAGGCGCTGAACAGCGGCGTGTTTTTCCGCGGGCCGGTGGGCGAATTCTGGCGCGGCTACGAGTCGCAGGTGCGCAATGAATGGCGCGGCGACGACCGCACGCTGCCGGTGGACTATGGCACGGGCGGCTTGTATGGCCTGGACCCGGCGCGCAAGGTGGTCAGCAGCGACTTCGAGTGGTTCAACAAGACCATCGTGGCGAACGGCAACCACTTCGCCGTATGGGTGAACGGCTATCTGGTGGCGGACTATGTGGACACGCGGCCGGTGCATCCGCAGTCGGATGCGAAGAACGGCTTCGTGCCGCACGCGGGCACCATTCACCTGCAGGGCCACGACCCACTGACCGACCTGTCCTTCAAGGACATCAATATTCAGGAATACCCGGACAACTGAGGCGGGCCGCAGCCAGGTCCAGCGGGCGGGCGCTCACGCGGCGCCCGCCTTTTTTTCAGGTCAGGCGTCATCGGCGATGTCTTTGTCGTCGTCGGGCGCGGCAAAGCGTTGCAGCGTTTCCAGCTTCACATGCTCGAGCGCGGAAATGTGCGTGGCCCGCAGGTTGATGCGCGGTGCACAGCCCGCCTCATACGCCTCGACCCAGCGCGACAGGCAGATACACCAGCGGTCGCCCGGCTGCAGCCCCGGAAAGTGGAACTGCGGGTGCGGGGTGGTGAGGTCATTACCCTGGGCGCGGGTGTACGCCAGAAACTCCTCGGTCATTTCCGCGCAGACCGTGTGCATGCCCACGTCTTCGCCGCAGGTCTCGCACTTGCCGTTGCGGAAGAAACCCGTCAAAGGGTCGCGCGAGCAGATTTCCAACTCGGTCCCCAATACATTCGTCGCCATGTGCGCCTCCTCTCCGTCTACTACGTTGCGCTAGAAGGGTGTGCCCGACGCGCGCTGAGCCTTATATGCCTCGGCCACCCAAGCGAATTCATCCAGGAAGCGGGCCGTCGATTGCAAGACGCGCTCCTCGTTGGTGTGGCCCTGCTCGTCGAACAGGTCGCCCACTTTGGGAAACGGCAATATGGACGAAATGGAGGGCGTGCCGATTTCGGCCAGGAACGCGCGCAATTGCATCGCGGCGCGCACACCGCCAAACGAACCCGCCGAATAGCACGCGATGGCCGAGGGACGCCACAGGTACTCTTCCAGGAAGTGGTCGAGCATGTTCGACAGGGCCGGCGGGATGCTGTGGTTGTACTCGGCTGAGCAGACGATGAAGCCGTCGGCCTCCTTAATCCACCCGGCCAGCTGCTCGAGCGGCGCAGGCGCCTGGCCTGCTGGATACTCCTTATACATCTTGTCGAGCAGCGGCAGGTCCAGTTCCTTCGGGTCGGCAAGATTCACCTGCCAGCCGCGGTCGGCACACTGCTGCTGAAGAAAGCGGGCCGGCCGATGGCCAACGCGCTCGGCGCGTACCGAACCGAGAAAAATGACGACGTTCAACATGACGCGGCTCCCCTGTGCGTTGGTGCCAAGCTACCCTAACACCTGAAGGAGTACACGGCATCCCGCATGGGACGCGGGCGCGTGGAGAGGGGGGCAATTAGACAGAAAGGTGCGGCGGCAAGGAGGATGCATCGCATAGGCAAGCCGCGGGCCAAGATGCCACGTTTACATTTAAGTCGAGCAAGCTAAGGTGCTAGTCGATCGCCACTTGCTGCAACAATTGCAGTTGAAGAATAGCACCGTCGAAACCAAGGTAGTACCACGTACCAAAGAACCCGGGCGCGATCGGGACTCCTGGCGAGGTCGGCTCGAAGACCGGACTGCGCGCGAGTACCTGTCCAGACACCGCGCTTCGCCATACTACTTGCTCACGTTCGTAGCCGTTGAGGAATGGAGACCTGTCCAGAATCTCGCTGCTAACCAAGACGCGTTCCCCGGGCAGGCCCGCCAAACTCGTATGATTCAAGGTCAGCTGATTTGCTACCCAGCGCACTTCCAGGCGCTCATCGTCGACCAAATCAATCGCGCCCAGCTGGCCCCGAGCAGCGTCCATCGCAAAAATCCGGCTCTCAATGGGGTCCACCGACAAAGCAGATGGTATGAAGCTCAGGGGATTGAGGCCTTGGCCAAAGGGTGTAATCCGCAGAAGCGTCTGCGCATCGCGCTGCGATACGGCAATGACGTCGAGCGGTTCGGTACTCGGCAGCGCATTGGTTTGAAAGACAACCCAGTCGTTCATGATGACCGGGGCGGATGCCGCGGCCTGCCCGTCGAGCAGGTAGTTCAGCGGGCCCCAATCCGTGCTGGGCGTTAGCGCCGCCCCATCCCACTCGAAGCGCACGATATTCTCAACGCCCG
>CAYMLC010000100.1:0-9208 GCA_964390765.1 uncultured Nitrospirales bacterium | reverse complement strand
AAGAAGAAGAGCTGGCCGGGGCACACCAGCGGATCACGAATGCGGAAGAGATTGTGCAGTTGTCGGCGCAGGTCTATGCCACGTTGTACGAGAACGAGAGCGGCGCGGCCAGTGACTTGTTGGGGCAGGCCACGCGCGACCTTGAGACGCTGGCGGAACTCGACGCGCGCTACGCCCCCCTGGCGGAACTGGCGGAGAGTGTTCGCGCGCAGGCGGCCGACCTCGCGCAGGAAGCGCGCACGCTGGGCGAGGGCCTCGAGTTCGACCCGGAAGAGCTGGAGCGCATCAATGAGCGGCTGGCCCTGCTGAGCAAACTGAAGCGCAAGTATGGCGATACGGTGGCCGCCATTCAGGCCTACCGCGAAGAGGCCGCGGAAAAGCTGGCCACCCTGACCGGGCACGACGAGCGGGTGGCGCAGTTGGACGAGGAGTGCAAGCGGCTGCGCGAGCAGGCAGACGCGGCAGCACAGAAACTGTCGGCCGCGCGCAAGCAGGCGGCGGCGCGCCTGGACAAGGCGGTCACACAGAATCTGCAAGACCTGGGCATGAAGGGCGCCAGCTTTGCAACCAGCCTGACGCAAGGCGACCTGACGGCGCACGGCATCGACCGGGTGGCCTTTCAGTTGGCCGCGAACAAGGGCGAACCCGGCGCGCCGCTGCACAAGGTGGCTTCGGGCGGCGAGATCTCGCGCGTGATGCTGGCCATGAAGACGGTGTTCGCCGACGCGGACACGATTCCGGTTTTGCTGTTCGACGAAATCGATGCGGGCGTGGGCGGCGCCGTGGCGCGGCAGGTGGGCCAGAAGCTGGCGAAGCTTGGCCGCACGCACCAGGTCATCTGCATCACGCACTTGCCGCAGATCGCCGCGCAGGCCGCGGCCCACTACAACGTGCGCAAGCACAGTGCACGCGGACGCACGACCACCGATGTGACACCCGTGGCCGATGCCGAGCGCGTGGAAGAGGTGGCGCGGCTACTGGATGGCTCGCTGTCCGACGTGAGTCTCGAACATGCGCGTGCGCTGCTGGCCGAGCGCTGATCAGCCGCGCTGCGCGCGCACTTCCTTGACCAGCCGGGGCAGCATCTCGCCGCACGGCCCCTGAATGAAGGCGTCGGTGATGGTGCTCGTGAACTCGGTCGGCTCGATGTTCGCCTCGATCACGTAGGCGCCGTGCTCCTTGGCCGTGTAGGGAATGCCGGCGGCGGGAAAGACCTGCGCCGAGGTGCCCACGATCACCACCACATCGGCCGACCGGGCGAGCACTTCGCCATCCATGAGCGCGCGGCCGGGAATGTTCTCGCCGAAGAGGACCACGTCGGGCTTCAGCACCGCCTCGGCGTCGCAGTCGCAGCGTGGGCAACGCTCCGGCGTCAGGCGGTCGACCACGAGCGGCGTGCGTTTCTTGCAGCGCGTACAGACGAAGCGCTCGGCGTTGCCGTGATACTCGATGACCTTGGTACTGCCCGCCTCCCGGTGCAGGTTGTCGATGTTCTGCGTGATGACCGCATCGAACGAGACCAGCGATTCGAGCTCTGCAAGCGCATAGTGCCCGGCGTTGGGTGCCACCTCGACCAGCATCCGGCCGATGTCGTACCACAGGCCCCACACCTTGTCGGGGTCCGCGCGAAAGGCATGAATGGTCGCGTATTCTTCGGGCGGGTACTTGGTCCACAAGCCGCCCGGGCTGCGAAAATCGGGGATGCCGCTTTCGACCGAAGCACCCGCACCGGTCAACGCGATGACCTTCTCGGCACGCAGCAGGGCGCGGGCGGCGGCTTGTAGCGTGGTACTGCTCATTCGCGCGGGGTAATGCGTTCCAGCCCGTTCATATACGGTCGCAACGCTTCGGGCACAACGACCGTTCCGTCGGCCTGCTGGTGGTTCTCGAGTACCGCGACCAGGGTGCGCCCCACTGCCAGTCCCGAGCCGTTGAGCGTGTGCACAAACTCGGGCTTCTTCTCGCGGCGGAAACGAATGTTCGCGCGGCGTGCCTGGAAGTCCCAGAAATTCGTGCAGGAGCTGATTTCGCGGTAGCGCTGCTGGCCCGGCAGCCACACCTCGATGTCGTAGCCCTTCGCGCCGGAGAAGCCGAGGTCGCCGGTGCAGAGCTCGACCACCTGGTAGGGCAGGTCCAGCAACTGCAGCACACGCTCGGCGTTGGCGGTGAGTGTTTCCAATTGCGCCATCGAATCTTCGGGCAGACAAAAGTGCACCAGCTCGACCTTGTTGAACTGGTGCTGGCGTATCATGCCGCGCGTATCGCGGCCGTAGCTGCCGGCCTCGCTGCGGAAGCACGGGGTGTAGGCGGCATAGGCGATCGGCAACTGCTCTGCCGCCAGAATCTCATCGCGGTGAATGTTGGTCACCGGCACTTCGGCCGTAGGAATGAGGTAGTAGTCGAAGCCGGCCAGCTTGAACTGGTCCTCCGCGAACTTGGGCAACTGGCCCGTGCCGGTAAAGCTGTCGACGTTGGCGATGAAGGGCGGCAAGACCTCGACGTAGCCATGCTCGCGCGTGTGCAGGTCGAGCATGAACTGCGTAAGGGCACGCTCGAGGTGCGCCCCGGCGCCGATGCTCAGTGTAAAGCGCGCCCCGGCAATCTTGGCGGCGCGCTCGAAATCGAGGATGCCCAGCGCGGTGCCGAGGTCCACATGGTCCTTCGCTTCGAAGTCGAACGGCGGCGGCGTGCCCACCTGGCGCACCACGGGGTTGTCTTCTTCGCCGTGGCCGGTGGGCGCTGTTTCGTGCGGCAGATTCGGGATGCCCAACAGCGCCGCGCGCAATTCGGTGTCTAGGGTGCGCGTCGTCTCGTCGAGTTCCTTGATGCGCTCGCTCACGCCGCGCATCGCAGCGATGGCCGTACTCGCGTCTTCCTTGGCCTTCTTTTTTGCAGCGATTTCCTGCGAAGCGCGGTTCTGTTCGGCGCGCAGTTGCTCCATCTCGTGCAGCGTGCCGCGGCGCTGCTGGTCAAGGTCGAGAATCGCGCCGAGGTCGGGCGTCTCGCCGCGGCGCGCGAGGGCCGCCTTCACCCCTTCCGGGTCGTCGCGAAGTTGTTTGATGTCGAGCATGATACGTCCGTGTAACGGTTGTGCCTGTCGTGGCGGGCGGTGCGGCCGGCGCGCTTTGTACGACGCGTGCCTATGCGCACGCAAGTTCCGCCGCCTTACTGCCCCCGCAGGATGCCCAGTATCCGGTCGAGCTGGTCGAGGTCGTGATACTCGATCTCGATTTTGCCGCGCTGGCCGGCCTGCTGGCGCAGCGCCACGCGCGTGCCGAGGCGGTGGCGCAGTTCGTCTTCCAGCGCTGCGACGTGCGGGTCCTTGTCCGGCTTGCTGCCCGCGCCCGGACCGCTGGTAGTCGCGCCATTACGTGCGCGCTGTGCAAGTTCTTCTGCCTGGCGCACGCTCAGGCCCTGCGCCACAATCTTGTTCGCGGCGCGGCGCAGCACGGCCACATCTTCAATGGCGAGCAGTGCCTTCGCGTGGCCCATGCTCAAGGCGCCCTTGCCCACCATCTGCTGCACATCGGCCGGCAGTTGCATCAGGCGCAGGGTATTGGCCACGGTCGCCCGCTTCTTCCCCACTTCCTCGGCCACGCGTTCCTGTGTCCAGCCGAAGGCCTCCATCAGCCGTTGATAGCCCTGCGCCAATTCGAGGGGGTTCAGGTCTTCGCGCTGCACATTCTCGATGAGCCCCAGCTTGAGCAGGTCGGCATCGGGAACCACCCGGCACACGGCGGGGATGTGCGGCACATCGGCCAAGACACTGGCCCGCGCGCGCCGCTCGCCGCTGATCAGCTGCAGTTCGCCGTCGTGTTCGCGCACGATAACGGGCTCTTGCACGCCGTCGCGCTTGATGCTCTCGGTCAACTCCGCCAGGGCGTCTTCGTCGAAGTGCTGGCGCGGCTGTTGGGGATTGGGGCTCAGTTCACGCGGGTCGACCCAGAGAAAGCGTGAGCCGTCGGGCAGCGTCTGGGGCGCGTCGCCGGGTTGTGTGGGCGCATCGAACGAGGCGCCCCCCTCGCCAATCAGCGCGTTGAGTCCGCGGCCGAGGCCTTTTCGTTTGGGGTTAGCCACGTGCCATCACCTCGCGCGAGAGGTCATCGTAGGCCAGCGCGCCCTTGCATGTCGGGTCGTAGTAGCGTACGGGCTGGCCGTAGCTGGGTGCCTCGCCCAGCGTCACGTTGCGCGGAATCACTGTCTCGAAGACTTTCTCGCCCAGGTGCTCGCACACGTCATCGCGCACTTGCCGCGACAGGTTGGTCTGCTGGTACATGGTCAGCAGTACCCCGTGCACGCGCAGGGCGGGGTTCAACCGCCCACGCACCAGCACGACGGTGCGCAGCAATTCGCTGAGCCCCTCGAGTGCGTAGTACTCACATTGCAGCGTAATGATGAGCCCGTCGGCGGCGACTAGACCGTTCAAGGTCAGCAGCCCCAGGGAAGGCGGGCAGTCGATGAAGATATAGTCATAGCGATCGCGGTCCTGCTCGAGCGCACGGCGCAGTCGGAACTCACGCCGGTCGGCATCCACGAGTTCAACTTCTGCGCCCACGAGGTCGCGGTTGGCGGGCAACACGCGCAGGTGCTCGTATTCGCTGTCGCGCGCGGCCTCGTCGATGCTCGCCTCACCCATGACGACGTGATAGGCGTTGGGCGAACTGTCCTTGTCCACGCCCATGCCTTGGGTGGCATTGCCCTGGGGATCCATATCGATGATCAAGGTGCGCTTACCTGCCGCGGCCAGATACGCCGACAGGTTGACGGCCGTCGTAGTCTTGCCGACGCCGCCTTTCTGATTTGCGATAGCCAAAACGCGCCCCATGAACCCCTTCACTCACTGCGCCGCTCCCCACGGACGGGGGATAACATGGCATGATACGACGGCGGCCGCAGACTTTCAATGGGCGGGACGCAGCTCTACGGACGCCGCAGCACGCTCTCATCGTACAAGTCGTTGGCGTCGTAGGTCTTGGCGCCGTTCACCAGGTCGCGCGCCCGCAGCACGAGCGGCTCCCAGGGGCTCGTGCCGTCGGGCAGGTAGTTGTTGAACGTGAGCGTGGGTTCCGTGCCGTCGAAGTCGAAGGCGAGTACGCCAGTGATGTTGTTGTCGCGGATGTAGTCGAAGAGTTGGTCGCGCTCGTGAATGAACGCGGCCCACGAATCGCCGCCCGCGCCCTTGGCCTTGGTCCACCCACTGCCCGACACCAGCACCTTGAACGTGGCGTTGCTCTCCCGAAGCTGCTCTTGCAGCCAGGCCAACTGCGGCGCGCCCAGCATGCTCTTGCCGGGTCCAGCGGCAGGCTCAGCCCACACCCGGCCTCAGGCGCCCGCGCCCCACAACTCAATACGCTGGAAGAACACGCGGAAGCGCTGGTCTTCGGGCGCATCCATGACGAGGCTCTCGTCGGCGGCAAAGTTCACGCCTATCATCAGCGCGTCAACAGTGCCGTTCCAGTTCTCGTGGCCGGCAAGGGGCACCACGTACCAGACCTGGCCATCGATAACGCGCGTCTCAGGTACGACGGCACGCGCATTGTCGAACGGCCAGCCGTCGCCCGTGTCGTCCGCGGTGCGCCGCCAGAACAGCTTCATGCCCGGGATATAGGTTGGGTAGACCTCGTCCGCCACGAGCATGAGGGCATCCGCCTGAAAGCGCAGTTCGCTGAAGCGCGACGCATCGAGCGCAACGCCCATCAAGGTCGGGCCGGCGCCGCCATCGCGCACTTGAAAGCGGAAGCCATTGGGCGTAGCGGTGGGCGTCCCGTTCATCAGGGTCCAGCCCCACTGTGCCGGTGTACCTTGCGTGAGTTCCCAGGCCAGAAGCGGCTGGGCGGGGGCCGCGGCCGTTTCACCCTGGTTGCCGGTCAGCGTGTTGCAGCCGGTGGGAGCCAGCATGACGCCCGCCACGAGCAGCCCCAGCAGCGTGCGGCGCAGCCCGTTCGTGCGGCGCTTCGTAGCCGCGTCATCAGTGTGAGGGAACAAGGTAATCATAGGGCGTTTCTCAGCTTGCGAGTCTTGGGTACGGTGGTAGCGGGGCGCGTGGCCCCCGCGCGGGCACGATGATACGCACGCCGTGCGCCTGCCCGCAAAGCGCACCGCTATACCCGGATGGCCACGCATGACGCCGAGTGAAAGTAGCAGCGGGCGGTTGGGCTCTGCTATCTTCCCAGGGTGCTTTGGCCAAGTGCGCCAAGGCCCATTTTATTTAGGAAAGGAGGTGTAGTGCATGGCCAGCGACACGAGTACAGCCGATCGAGTAAAGAAGCTCATCGTCGATCGCCTCGACCGCAAGCCGGAAGAGGTAACGGAAGACGCCAAGTTTATCGACGACCTGGGCGCCGATTCGCTCGACCAGACCGAGCTGATTATGGCGCTCGAGGAAGAGTTCAACGTTGACATCGATGACGACGCAAACCGCATTGAGACGGTGGGCGACGCAATCCGGTACATCGAAGCGAAGGTTCAAAGCAGTTGAGTCCGCGCCCCGCTTAAGGCGCTTTGAATAAACCACAGCTTGTATCGCCGCCCAGTCCGCCGCCGGCATGTGGTGCGGACTGGGCGCGCCTTCATTAAAGCAGCCAGCGCACAGCACGGCCGACACGGCACAGCACGGCAGAGACTACACAACACGGCAGAGACATGGGCACACGCGTCGTTATCACGGGAATGGGTGTCTTCGCGCCAGGTGGCACGAATTTGGCGGACTTCTGGGCCGCGCTCACAGCGGGCCGTTCGGCCGTACGGCTCATCGACCGCTTCGACATCGAGGGGCTGGCGACACAGTTTGCCGGACTCTGCGAAGACCCGGTGCCGGCCGGCCTCGACAACAAGGAGCTGCGCCGGCAGGACCGCGTAACCCTGATGGCCATGGTCGCCGCCGACGAAGCGTGGGCGCAGGCTGGCCTCGATATGGACCGCGAAGACCCCTATCGCTGCGGCGTGATAGTGGGCTCGGGCATCGGCGGGCTGCAGACCATCTCGGACAATTCGGTCATCTGCGAGAATCGCGGCCCGCGCAAGGTCGCCCCCACCTTTATCCCCAAGGGTCTCATCAATATGGCGGCGGGTCTGCTCGCGATCCGCTATGGCCTGCAGGGCCCCAACAAGGGCGTGGTGTCCGCGTGTGCCTCGGGCAACCACGCGCTGGGCGACGCCGCCGACTGTATCCGCCTGGGCAAGGCCGATGTCGTGGTGAGCGGCGGCGCGGAGGCGGGCGTCACGCGGTTGGGCGTGGCTGGCTTTAACGCGATGCGCGCGCTCAGCACCCGCAACGACGCGCCCGAACGCGCCAGCCGCCCCTTCGACAAAGACCGCGACGGCTTTGTGATGGGCGAGGGCGCGGCGTTATTCGTGCTCGAATCCGAAGCGCACGCCCGGGCACGCGGCGCCGATATTCTGTGCGAGGTTGCGGGCATGGGCGAGACAAACGACGCGAACCACATCGTGGCCCCGCGCGAGGATGGCGCGCCGGTGGCCAAGGCGATTCGCATCGCGCTGGATGAAGCCGGGCTGAATCCCTCGGATGTCGACTACTACAACGCGCACGGCACCAGCACGCCCCTTAACGACCCGATGGAAGCGCGCGCCTTGCAAACGGTTTTTGGCGACGATGCCCCCCTGGTCAGCAGCACGAAATCGATGACGGGGCACCTGCTGGGGGCGGCCAGTGCCATTGAAGCGGTGGCCAGTATACAGGCCATTCGGACCGGCGTGGTCGCGCCGAACATCAACTACGAAACGCCCGACCCCGCCTGCCCCGTGCCCCGGCTGGTGGCCAACACGGCACAAGAGGCGCAGGTCGACGTGGTGGTCTCGAACGGTCTCGGCTTCGGCGGACACAACGCGGCGGTGGTGTTGCGCAGGTATGGATGAAGCGGCACAGCGTGAAGCGGAACTGCATGCGGTCGCCCGGCGCATCGGCATCGCGATGCGCGACATCGACCTGTTTGACCGCGCGCTCACGCATGCGTCCATCTTTCCCGAGGCGGCGCACGCTGTGGCCGACTATGAAGCGCTGGAGTTTCTGGGCGACGCCGTGCTGGGACTCGCGGTGGCCCATCACTTATTTGATACGCTGCCCGATCGCACGCCGGGCGAGTACAGCCGCCTGCGCGCGGGCCTGGTGAACCGGCGCTGCGTGGCGCGGGTGGCCGTGGAACTGGACATCGCCCCCGCTATCCGGCTGGGCCGCGGTGAAGAATTGAGTGGCGGGCGCAACCGCAGCGCGCTGTTGGCCGACTGTCTTGAGGCGCTGATTGGTGCGCTCTATCTCGACAGTGGCTATGCGGCGGCGCGCGCTTTTGTCGAGCGTGCCTTCGCGGATGAGTTGCAGGCCGCGGAAGAGACCGCGCCCATGTGGGACTTCAAGTCGCGTCTGCAGAACTATTGCCAGGCCGAGCGCATGGCGCTGCCGGAGTTTGAAGTGGTGCGCGCCGAGGGTCCGGACCATCTGAAGGAATTCGAGGTGGAGGTGGCCTTGGACGGGCAACCCCGTGGGCGCGGGCGAGGCCGCACCAAGAAAGAGGCGGAACAGAATGCGGCGCGCGCGGCACTCGAGGCGGTAGGCGTCGCGCTGCGATAACGTAGGTTGGTAGTGGGCAAGGCGGCATGGGCGCCGCGCAGGAAGGAGAAGGCTAGGACTATGGAATCATTTCCCTTTTTGAAATTTGCGGCGGCGGCCGGCGTACTCGCGCTGGTAGTCGCGGCCTATCTGGTGCGCTATGTGCTCAGTAAGCCCCAGGGCACCGAGCGGATGGAGCAGTTGTCGGTGATGGTGCAGCAGGGTGCGCTCGCCTTCTTGCGCCGCGAGTACATGTGGGTCTTCGGCTTCGTTGCCGTCATCTTCGTCGTCTTCTGTATCCTGGGTGTTGCCAACCCGGACTTCGGCATCAACTGGAAGACGGCCGTCGCCTTCCTCAGTGGCGCCGTCGCCAGCACCGCGGCCGGTTTCCTGGGCATGTACATCGCCACGCGCGCCAATGCCCGCACGGCTGCAGCCGCGGAATCGGGTGGCGTGAAGAAGGCGCTCGACGTGGCCATCAGCGGCGGCGCCGTGATGGGCCTGGGCGTGGTGGGCATCGCGCTGCTCGGCCTCATCGCCGTGTACTTCATCTTCCGCGACCCCGTCATCGTAAACGGCTACGCCATGGGCGCCTCGCTCGTGTCGCTGTTTGCGCGCTCGGGCGGTGGCATCTTCACCAAGGGC
>CAYMLC010000099.1:2627-9215 GCA_964390765.1 uncultured Nitrospirales bacterium | reverse complement strand
TTGGCCGGGGTGAACAGCGGCGCGAGGGCTTGTGGGGCGTGACGGTGCGCCGGCCCGATGGCGCATTGCGCCCGCGCCCGACGCTGCTGGGCATGACCTTGGCCAACCGGCATCTGATCGCAGGCGACCTGGTGGCGGTCGAGACAGCGGGTGTGCCTACCTTCGACCAACGCGAAAACGGCAGCGTGCCCGCAATGGACGGGGTACCCTATCTCACCGCCTATGCGTTTCTTTCGCCCAGCGCGCAGGCACCCGACCAGGCACGTGTGCTGGTGATCAACCGCCACCCGAGCGAGATGCAGGACGTGACGGTGACGCTGCCCTTCGATGCCGCGCCGGAAGTAACGCGCCACGTGCTGGGCGCGAACGATCCCGCCGCGAATAACGAAGACGCATTGAATGTGGAACTGCGCACCGAAACCGTATCCGGCGTGACGGCCGGCACGCGGTTGTTTGTCGAGCCGCACAGCGCCACGGTACTGGTCTTCGAGGCGCGCTAGGTGGCGGATTCGTTGCGGATCGCCTATGTGGTGAATACGTACCCCAGTGTGAGCCACACCTTTATCCGCCGCGAGATACAAGCGCTGGAGGCACACGGGCACACCGTGCTGCGCTTCAGCATGCGCGTGGGCACGGGGCTGGTCGATGCGGCCGACCAGGGCGAAGCCGCGCGCACGCACGTGGTGCTGGCCCAGCCGAAGATGCGCCTGCTGGCCGTGGCGCTGCGTACGCTCCTCGCCGCGCCTGCCGGGGCGTGCCGGGCACTCGGCGCGATGTGGGCGATGCACCGGCGCAGTCCGCGCGGCCTGGTGGCGCACGCGGCGTATCTTATCGAGGCCGCCTATCTCTTGCCGCGCCTGCGGGCCGCACAGGTGCAGCATGTGCACGCGCACTTCGGCAGCAACGGCACCGCGGTGGCGCGCCTTATCGCACGCCTGGGGGGGCCGGGCTACAGCTTTACCGTGCATGGCCCCGAAGAGTTCGATGCACCCGTGGCCTTAAGCTTGCCCGAAAAGATTGCGGAGGCACGCTTCGTGGTGGCCATCAGCTCGTTCGGCCGCGCGCAACTGTGCCGCTGGTGCGCCAGCGATGCGTGGGGCAAGTTGCACATCGTGCGGTGTGCCGTCGATGCCGCCTGGCTCGATGCGCCGCCGGCGCCGCCCACCGATGCGCCAAGGCTGCTCTTTGTCGGCCGGCTGTCGGAGCAGAAAGGGGTACACGTCCTGCTCGAAGCGTTTGCGCGCCTTTCCAACACCGGCACCGCGGCCGAGCTGGTACTGGCAGGCGATGGCCCTCTGCGCGCCAGCCTGGCGGCGCAGGCCGAAGCCGCGGGCATCGCGCCGGCGGTACGCTTCCTGGGCTATCAGTCGGGCGAACAGATTCGCACCCACCTGGCGCAGGCACGCGCCCTGGTCATGGCCAGCTTCGCCGAGGGGCTGCCCGTCGTCATTATGGAAGCGCTGGCCCTGGGGCGGCCCGTCGTGGCGACCTATGTGGCCGGCATACCCGAGCTGGTGCGCGTGGGTGAGACGGGCTGGCTGGCGCCGGCGGGCGATACGGCGGCCCTGGCCGAGGCGATGCGCGAAGTGCTGCAGGCCGACGCCGCCACGCGCGCGCGCATGGGTGCGGCCGGCCGCTCGGCGGTGCAGGCCCGGCACCACGCGCCGGCCGAAAGCGCCACCCTGGCCGCGCACATCCAGGCCGCCCTGCGCGCGGAGGCGCCATGAGCGCGTCGGCCATTGTCGTGTTGGCGCTGCTGTTGGCCGTGCCCGCGCTGTGGCTCATCTCGGTCAGCCTCTACCTGCTGACGTTGACCATCCTCTCCTGGGACTACCGGGGTCCCCAAGCGAACCCCGACGATTCGCTGCGTTTTCTCTTGCTGGTGCCCGCGCACAACGAGGCGGGCGGCATCGCGGATATGCTGGCCACGGCCGAGACCATCGACTGGCCGCGCGGCCAGTTCACCATCGCGGTCATCGCCGATAACTGCACCGACGACACCGCGGCGCGTGCGCGGGCCCGTGGCGCGCAGGTCTTCGAACGGCACGACCCCGCCGCGCGCGGCAAGGGCCAGGCGCTCGACTGGTTCATCAAGACCGAGGCCGCGCTCATCGCCGCGCACGACGTGGTGGTAATGGTCGACGCGGACATGCGCATCGACTCCCGCCTCCTGCGTGCCTTCGCCGAAGCGTTCGCCTGGGAGACGGTGCAGGTCGCGCAGGCGCTCAACACCGTATCCGAACCCGCGCGTGACTGGCGCAGCGCGCTCGGCTTTGCGTCGTTTCAATTGGTCAATCACGTGCGGCCTGCGGGCCGCTGCGCCCTGGGCGGCACCGGCGAATTGAAGGGCAGTGGCATGGCCTTTCGCAGCCCGGTGCTGGAGCGCTATGGCTGGCCGGCGCACGGTGTGACCGAAGACATCGAATTCTCGAAACGGCTGCTGCTCGACGGTATCCGCGTGCACTATGTGCCGCGCGCTCGGGTAACCAGCCCCATACCCGAGACGCACGCCCAGGCGGCCGTGCAACAGCAGCGCTGGGAATCGGGCAAGCTGGGCGTGCTGCAGCGCTATGCTCCGGTCTTCATCGGGCGCCTGCGCGTGGTCAAGCATCCGCGCTATCTCGATGCGTTACTCGACGCGCTGGTGCCGCCGATGTCGCTGTACGTGGTGGGCATCGCGCTGGTCGGTACCCTCGGCGCGCTGGTGCATCCCGTGCTGCCGGCGGCTATGGCCGGTAGTGGCGCCGTGCTCGCCGTGGCGGTGGCCACCGGATTGGTGGCGGGCCGCGCACCCCTGGCGACCTGGCTCTACCTGGGGGCTGCCCCGCTCTTCGTGGCGTGGAAGCTGCCCCTCTTGGCGGGCGCGGCATTGCGGCGTGGCGGCGCCTGGCAACGGACCCCCCGCCGTGAAGAAGCGGACTAGGCGCGCGCGGCACTGGGTTCGAGCGCGGCGAGCACGGCCCGGGCCAATTCGTCGGCACTGAAAGGTTTGGGCACCAGCCCCGCCATACCGCAGCGCCGCGCGGTCTCATACGCTTCTTCGTTCGGCAGGCCCGTCATCATCAGCACGGGGAGGTTGGGCGCGTGCGCCTGTACCGCCTGGGCGACCTGGATACCACTGACCAGCGGCATCGTGCGATCGGTCACCACCACATCGAACTCCTCGGGCGTTTCGTGCAGCGCGTTCAGGGCATCTTGCGCATGCACGAAGGCCGTCACCCGGAAGCCCCGGTGCTCGAGCAAGGTCTGGCCTGCTGCGACGATCTCGGCTTCGTCGTCGATCAGTAACACGTGCTGACCCGTGCCCTGCGCCGGGGTGAGGGCTTCGCCGCGGCGCTGGCCGGCCGCCTCCTGCGACTGGGGCCAGTACACGCGAAACACCGTGCCACGTCCGGGCTCGGAGTACACGTGGATATGGCCGCCGCAGCCCTGCACGATGCCGTGCACCGTGGCGAGGCCCAGGCCGGTGCCGTCTTGCGTGCTGCGTGCGGTGAAGTAGGGTTCGAAGATGCGCAGCCGCGTTTCCTCGTCCATGCCCTGGCCGGTGTCCGCCACTTCCAGGCACACCCAGCGGCCCGACCGCATGTCGAGGTGTGCGTCGGCGCGGTCTTCACTTACGTCGCGCATGGCCAGTTTTACACGCAACACGCCGCCGTTCGGCATGGCGTGTGCCGCGTTCGTGCACAGATTCATCACCACCTGGTGTAACTCGAGGCTGGCGCAGTTCACCGGCGTGCACGCGTCATCGAGTTCATGCTCGATGCGCAAGGCGGACGGTATGGTTTCGCCAAGCAGTGCGAGACATTCGCGGACCACCGGCGCGGGGAGGGCCGTGTCCTGCAGATTGAGGTCGCGTGCCTTGCCGCCGCTGAAGAGTAGAATCTGGCGAATCAACTCACCGGCGCGCTCGCCCGCGCGCTGTATCTTGCCCAGGCTCTTCTGTGCGCGCGCGGTGTCGGCAAGGTAATCGTGCGCCAGTTGCGCATGTCCCAGAATGCCCGTCAGCAGATTGTTGAAGTCATGCGCCACGCCACTGGCCAGCGTGCCCAGCGACTCGAGCCGCTGGCGCTGTTCCATCTGCCGCTCCAATTCGCGCTCACGCGTGACATCGCGCTGGAGGAAGGCAAAGCCCGTGGTCGTATCCTGCTTGTTCAAGAGGGGCGCAACCGTCACATGCGCGAGGAACGAGGTGCCATCCTTGCGGCGCGTGTGCAGATTGCCCTGCCAGACCCGTGCGGCGTCCATGGCCTCGCGCACTTCGGCCGGCAGCATGCCCATGCCGCCGTCGAAAAGCAGGTCGCCGTAGCGCTGGCCGGTGGCGTCCAGCCGCGAATAGCCGGTGGCGCGTTCGAAGGCGGGGTTGGCGTAGAGAATGCGCCCCTGCGTGTCGGTCATGATCACTTGCTCGGCCGTCTGCTCGACCATCACCGCCAGCCGCTGCGCCTGGCGCTCGGCCTCCTTGCGGCCCGAGATGTCGCGCACGTTCGCCTGAATGAGGCTGCCGCGCTCGAGACTGATCGCGCTCATCGCGATCTCGGTCTCGACCAGTTTGCCGTCGGCGCGGCGCAGCGTCCATTCGAAGCGCTGGGCCTGCCCACGCAAGGCCGCGGTGATCAGATTTTCCAGTGTCGTGCTTGGCCCGTCGGCGCTGGTGCGCTGATGCAGCGAATAGTCCGTAAGCGGACGGTTGATGACCTCGAGCCGGCTGGTGCCCAGCAGACGCTCGGCGCTGGGGTTGCAGTCGAGCACCTGGATGCCGTTGAGCAGAAAGATGGCGTCGTGCGCGGTTTCGAACATGGTGTGTTGCATGCGTGTGCTCTCGCGCAGGGCGACATCGGCACGCTGTCGGGCCGTGCCTAGCCTGAGGGCGCCCCGGCCCGCGAACACCAGCAGGCACGTGGCCAGCGCCATGGGCGCCAACCCAATCAACACGAGCTGCTGTTGCACCGCCATCACCGTGCGTTGCACATCGGAACCGTAGAAGCCGGTACCCACGATCCAGCCCCACGGTTCGAAGGCGGCCACGTGCGCGGTCTTGGCCTCCTCCTCGCCGTCCTCGTCCTGATAGGTCCACGCGTATTCGATCTCGCCGGCGCCCGTCTCTCGCGTCACCGCGACCGCATCGGCGAAGAGGGCGCGGCCGGCGCTGTCGCGATAGTCATCCAGCGGTTGCCCGTCCAACTCGGGATAGTAGGGATGCATGACCATCCGCGGCTCGTTGGTCTGAATCCAGATGTAGTTCTTATCGTCGTCGCCGTAGCGCAGGTAAGAAACCGCATCGATGGCCTGCTGCTGTGCAGCCGCCGTGCTGTAGGTGCCGTCTTCGGCCCGGCGCGCGTAGTACTCCAGTACGCGGATGGCGAGTGTGGCCGCCGTGCGCGCCTCCTCCTTGGCGTGCTCTTCCAGCGTGCGGTGCAAGACGGGTGAGACGAGGGCATAGGCCGCGCCAAGTACGAAGAGGTAGAGCAGAATGATGGGGATGACGACACGCGCGGTGTCGTTGCCCAGCTTCTTCTTCAAATTGACCAAGTACGTTGCGTCCTCTCGCGGAGCTGTCTCATCGCGTGGCGGCGGCGCGGCCAGATTGCATGCCGCAGGGCGGCGGCTCGCCTTAGATTTATAGCACGCCGGAAATGGCACTGGGCCCGGATTCGGGGCGTTTTAGCGAATCTTCACGCAAAGCCCACGGGCCACACACGCCGTGGCGCGGCTTGTCTCGCTCGCCCGCCACGCCCATACTGCCGCCGCGGGAGGACGCGTAAGGCAGCATGAGCGGGCGGCAGAAGACAGGGCGCTACAGCGCACCGCCAAATCTGGCGCCCGCGCTCTCGCGGCACGAGCGTCTGGCGCCGGTGATGCTGGCCGCGGCGTCCCTCATGCCCGTGCTGGCTGGTGTGTGGTGTGGCCACGACCTGATGGACGACAGCTACATCACGCTGACCTATGCGAAGAATCTGGCCGCGGGCAACGGCTTCGTCTACAACCATCCACCGGCGACACTCGGCACCACAACGCCGCTGCTCACACTGCTGGCGGCCCTGGGCGGCGCGCTGCTGCCGGTCGATGTGGAGACCGCCGCCGTCTGGCTTACGGTGCTGTGCTGGGTGGGCGTGCCCTGGACGCTCTATGTGGGCCGCCGCGCATTCGGCTTGGGCCTGTGGCCGGCCGTGGTGGTGGGCCTTATCTTTCTCGGCAGCACGCGCCCGGTGCTCGGGCACGAGTTCTACCTGTTTCAGGCGCTCTTCTTCATCGCGATGCTGCTGTTCATGCAACAGCGGCAGGTCGCGTGCGGCGCCTGCATCGGCTTGCTCTTCCTCAGCCGGGGCGAGGGCCTCCTCTTGCTGCCACTGTGTGCGCTGTGGCTGGCCGTGGTGTACGCCGCCCAGCGGCCACCGCAATGGCGCGGCCTCGTGCGCGACGGGTTGCGGCTGGGGGGTGGGTTCACGGTGCCCGTGCTGCCCTGGTGTGTCTATGCGCTCTGGAGCTTCGGCCGCATTCTGCCGCAGACGCTCGACGCCAAGCAGGTGCAGGGCGCGCTCGGCGAATACCCGACCTTCACCGAACAACTGCCGGTCTGGCTGGCTGCGT
>CAYMLC010000099.1:0-2617 GCA_964390765.1 uncultured Nitrospirales bacterium | reverse complement strand
GCTGATGCGCCCCGTTCAGGCGGGTATGTGGGCGCTGGCCCTGCTGGGGGTGGGCTATGCCGTGTGGCGCGCGCGGCCCTGGCGCTTCCTCGCGGGCTGGTGCGTGCTCTACACGGCAGGCTATGCGCTACTGGGTGTACAGGCCTACTGGTGGTATCAGCTGCCGCTGTGGTTCGCCTGGATACTCTTCATCGGGCTGGGGTGCGTGGCCGCACTGGGCATCGCACGCACGCTGCCACGCTACCGGCAGGCGGCCGTCGCCTTGGTTACCCTGGGGGTGGTGGGCGTGGTGGCCCTGCACTTCGCCCTCACGGGCTACAAGGCCTACACGTATCAGGGCGACTGGCGCGCGCCGCTCTACCGCGAGGTGGCCGATTGGCTGAACGCCAACACCGCGCCCGGCGCCACCGTGGCCTACGGCGAAGTGGGCTACCTCGGCTACTACACGGATAATCGTATCGTCGACCTGTGGGGGCTGGTCTCGCCGGGCCTGCTCGACGATGCCGCGGCCGGCGATTTCACCGCCACCTTCCTTGCCGATCCGCCCGACTACTACCTCGACGTGGGCGTTGAACGCTACGCCCACCTGCTCGCCCACCCCGACCTGGCCGCGCAGTACGCGCCGGTGCAGACGTTCGAAGATCCCCGCCACGACCTGCGCGCCACGCTCTACGCGCGCCGCTAGTGGCCCGCTGCCAAACGCGAGTGTGGCCTGCGAAGCGCTTGCTGGCCGCGGCAAGTCGATACGTACCCCGGAACATGCACAGCGCCTGCAGCTCGGTACCTCGATTCGCGATAGCCAGCCGCGTGCGGCTGCAGGCGTCTTTCGCGCGGGCCCTTAGTGCGACGAGGCGGTGCTGCGGCCGAGGCGCTTGTTCACCGCGTTGAGGTGCTCGAGCGTGCGCTCGTCGCCCGGGGTCAACGCGAGCACCGCTTCCAGGTGGCGCTTGGCATCTCCATAGGCATGCCGCTTCACATCGCCGATGGCCACATTGTGCGTGGCGGCGGCCAGCTTGCGCTTCAGCTTCGCCACACGCTCGGCCGGCGGTTCGCCGTGCAGCGCGCGCGCGTAGTACTTCATGGCGTGCGGCCAGTCCTTGCGCGTCGTGTAGAAGTCGCCCACCAGTTCTTCTTCCTGGTGCTGGCCATCCTGCCGCCGGGCCACAAAGCGTTCGCGCTCGCGGGCCAGGGCCTTCTCATACTCGCGCGCATCGTGCACCTCGCGCACGGCCGATTGTTCGACCAGTACGGTCAGGTCGTTCGATGAGGGGTCGTCGGAGATCACGTAGAAGCGTTCGCGGCGCCGGGCCTGTTTGCGGTGCGTGCGCCCGCGCAACGTTGTGCCGTCTTCAAACTCCACCACCACCTGTTCGCCCTCGGGTACCCACATGCTCGTATCCTGGTCGGGGTCGGGTTGACCGTCGAAGCTCTTCACATAGTGCACCGCCTTCACCTTCTCGAAGTAGCAATGCAGCGTCTTGCCAATGGGCTCGCCCTCGTGGTCGACCACTTCCAGGTGGAAATCGGCGCCCTGCACATTCAGCGCGTAGCACACTCCGGGGATGAACTTGCCGTCTTTCGTCTCGACGACCAGACGCTGACGGTCGGGGCGGCGCCGGATGTACTCGCGATCACGCTGGCGCGCCTCGGCCTCGGCGATGGGGGCATAGTGCCGCCGGCACAGCAGCCGCCCATCGTGCAGCGTCAGGCACTGCTGACAGCCGAACTCGCCGCATTCCGCGCAGTAGCCCACCGCCTCCTTAAACGGATGATGATGACACCGCATAGCGGGCACCTCCCGGTTGCGGGCGGCCCCTTCCCCGATGCTGCCTCTACCAGCCCGGCTTCAGTCTAATGCAAATTGTGCGAATGGGCAATATGCTGGCACACGAACCGGCGCCTGGCGTACGCTGCCCGCGGGAGGTAGAACCCTATGGACCGGCGCACGTTCCTCTCTTCGTTGGCGGCAGGCGCGACCACGGCCAGCTGGGCCGCGCGCACGGGGGCCGCCCCCGCAGCGCCGCCCAACATTGTGCTGATCATGGCCGATGACCTGGGCTACGGCGAGCTTGGCTGCTATGGCCAGGAGAAGATCGAGACGCCGCATCTCGATGCGCTGGCCGTTGCGGGCCTGCGCGCGACCCAGGCCTATACCGCAGCGCCGGTGTGTGCGCCCGCGCGCTGCAGCCTGCTGACGGGCAAGCACGGCGGGCACGCCTACATCCGTGACAACTTCGAGATCGACAATCCCGCGCCCGGCATATTCGGCGGGCAGTTGCCCCTGCCGCGTACGGAGGTCACCCTGGCCGAGCGTCTGCGCGCGGCGGGGTACACCACGGGGTGCTTTGGCAAGTGGGGCCTGGGCAATAGCGAGAACAGCGGCGACCCGCTGCTGCAGGGCTTTGACCGCTTCTACGGCTACCTGTGCCAGCGCCACGCGCACAACTATTACCCGCGCTACCTGGTGGACCAGCGCACGCGTGTGCCGCTCGAGGGCAACGACCGCGGTGTGTCGGGTGCGCAGTATGCGCCCGAGCTGATTGGCGAGCAGGCGCGCGCCTTCGTGCGCGACAACGCCAGCCGCCCCTTCTTCCTCTACTATCCGACCGTCATTCCG
>CAYMLC010000098.1:3718-9219 GCA_964390765.1 uncultured Nitrospirales bacterium | reverse complement strand
GATAATGGTCGACGTATTGGGCGCGAAAGGCTGTATTACAAAATTCGGCAGTTGGTTCAGCACGCCATCGAGCGGGGCGGCAATCGCTTCGCGGCGCGCGGTATCCAGCGTATTGCCGTCGAGCCACGTGTTGCTCGCGCTGTAGCTGGTGTCGATGCGCGGGAACCATTGGGCGCGTGCCTGCCGCAGACGCGCCTGGGCCTGCGCCACACGCTCGCGCGCCGCACCGATGTCCGGGTTGTCCGCCAGCGCGTGGCGTTGCGCAGTCTCCAGATCGAGCACCGAAGGCAGCGGTGGTTCTGCGGGCGTGGCTTCTTCTTCCGGCAGGGCTTCCACTACTGGCGTGGCTTCCGCTTCCGGCAGGGCTTCCACTACTGGCGTGACTTCCGCTTCCGGGAGGGCTTCCATTACTGGCGGGGCTTCCGCTTCCGGCGTGGCTTCCGTTTCCGGCACGACTTCCGTTTCCGGCGCGCCGTTCCCATCGCCCGCTTGCGGTTCGCCTATGCGCGCCGCCTTTGCCGCGCGCTCCGGGGTCTCGGCCGCAGGCGCGGCCTCGGCAACCTCGGGCGCAGCCTGGGCAACAGGCGCTTCCTGCGGCTGCGTCGCGCATCCGGCCAGGCCCAATACCAGACACAGTGCCAGGCACAATGCGCCGGGGATGCAAAACTTCTGTCGCACGACTCCTCCTTCCGCGATAGAGGAAACTAGCTGGGTTCCGGCGCACTGGTCAGGCCAGGTGCCGCGCCGGGCGCCGGCGATTGGGGCTGGTCTTCCCACCTATCCTTGAACCGGTCGGTGGCCGGTTCGACGCTTTCGGGCGTCGGCCACTCGCGCTTGCGCAGCCACACGGCCACGCGGCGCAAATCGTTGAGAATACCGAGCAGGCACGGCAGGAAGACCAGCGTGATCAACGTGGCAAAGGCTACACCACCCGCAATCGAGATGGCCATCGGAATCAGGAACTGGGCCTGCATGTCCGTCTCCATAATCAGCGGAGCCAGGCCACCGCACGTGGTCATCGTGGTCAGGAAGATGGGCCGGAAACGCCGCGCGCCGCCGCGCCGCAATGCTTCGAAGAAGGGCGTGCCGCGCGCCACGAGATCGTTGATGTGCTCGATCAGCACGATGGCGTCGTTTACCACCACGCCCGCCAGCGCCACCATGCCGAACACACTCATGATCGACAGGTTGAAGCCGAGCAGCAGGTGGCCGAGGATGGCGCCCACAATACCGAACGGCACCGCCAGCAGAATCAGCAGCGGCTGGACATAGCTGCGGAAGATGGTCGCGATGATGATGAACATGCCGAGCATGGCAAGCGGGCCCGTGACCGCGAGGGGGCCGAAGGTCTCGCGCTGGGTGCGCTTATCGCCCTGCACCGACAGCAGCATGCGCGGATAGTCTGCCTGCAACTGGGCGAAGAAGGGCTCCAGGTCGGCATAGATTTCGTCGGCATTGGCGGTGTCGCTCACTTCGGCCGTCACTGCCACGCGCCGCAGGCCATCGGTGCGGTTGATGGTCGAGTAGCCCGGCGAATACGTCACATCGGCCACCGAGAGCAGCGGCACTTCATTACCCTGCGGCGTGCGGATGCGCACGTCTTCGAGCGTGGTAATGTCTTCGCGCTCCTGCTCGGGATAGCGCACACGAATACGCACGTCTTCACGCCCGCGCTGCACACGCACGGCCTCTTCCCCGAAGAAGCCGGCATACACCTGGTTCGCCAGGTCGGCCGTGGTCAGGCCCAGCGTGCGCGCTTCCGGCTTCAGGCTGAAGCGCATCTCGTTCTTCCCGGGCCGGAAGTCGCTCTGCACCTGATATACGCCTTCGTAAGTGTTCAGCTCTTCCACCAGCTTATCGGCGGCCGACGTCAGCATCTCGAGATCTTCGCCCTGCATCCACACCTCGATCGGTGCGCCGGGCGGTCCCGCTTCCATGCCGATGATGCTCAGTGCCGTGGCGCCGGGCAACAGGCCAATCTCCTCGTTCCACTCCGCCATGATGCGGTTGCTGTGGATGCCGCGAAACTCTGTGCCCAACAGCTCGACACGCACCGAACCCAGATGATTGCCCCGTTCGGGCTGCTCATCGCTGATGGTAGAGCCGGTCAAGGAGAACACGTGCTTCACCATCGGCTCGCCGCTCTTGGTTTCCAGCCGGTCCCCCAACGCATAAATCGCCTCGCTCATCTGCTTGACCGCGCGCTCGGTAATTTCGATGGGGGTGCCGTCGGGAAACTCGACGGTGGCGGTCAGCACATCACCATCCACATTGGGAAAGGTTTCGAACTTCACGATGCCGCCACCCACCAGGCCCATGGTCGCCATAAAGATGGCGATGGCCGCCCCCACCGCAACGTAGCGCCACTCCAGCACACGCGCCAGGAAGGGCGTGAAGACGTGGTCGACGAACCACTCGAGGCCGCCGGTCGTCGCCTTGTGAAAGCGTTGGCTGAAATTGGCGATGGGGTGCCCGCGCTCGGGCTTGTGGTTGGGGTCGGGCAGATGGCTGAGGTGCGCCGGCAAGAGGATGAGGCACTCGATGAGCGAGACCGCCAGACACGCCACGACGACGACCGGCAAGATGGCGATGAACTTGCCCATGATGCCGCTGATAAATGCGAGGGGCATGAACGCGATCATGGTCGTGGTGACCGCGGCAATCACCGGCAGGCCGACTTCGTTCACCCCCTCGACCGCCGCTTTCAGCGGGGGCGCACCGCGTTTGCGATGCACATAGATCGATTCGCCCACGATAATTGCGTCGTCGACGATGATGCCCAGCACCATAATCAGGCTGAACAGCGAAATCATGTTGAGCGTGGCGCCAATCGCCCACATCACGAGCAGCGCACCCGCGATACTGATTGGCATGCCCATGCCCGCCCAGAAGCTGAGGCGCGCATCGAGAAAGATCCAGAGCAGGCCAAAGACCAGGATCAGACCGAACAGGCCGTTCTTGGTCAACAGCGCGATGCGCGCCTGAATCGGGTCCGACGTATCGGACCACACGTCGATATTCATGCCCTCGGGCAGACGTGCCTGCAGTTCGGCCGCGTACGCGTTCACCTTCTCCGAAATATCGATCGCGTCTTCTTCGGCTGTCTTCAAGACCGAAACGGTGATCGCGGGCTGGCCATCGAACTGCGAGATGATCGGGTCTTCCGTAAAGGCGTCGTGAATCTCCGCGATACGGCCCAGCTTAATCACGTCGCCATCGGGGCTCGACTTGATCACGATCTCGGCCAGTTCTTCGCCGGTATACTTGCGCCCCATCGTGCGCAGGCGAATCTCCTCGCCCTGCGTGCGCACTGTGCCACCGCTCAGGTTGAGATTGCTGGCGCGCACCAGCGCCGCCACCTCGCCCAGCGACAGGCCGTACTCCTGCAGCTTCTCTTCGCTGATCTCGATCGCAATCTCGTAGTCGCGCGCCCCAAAGATCTGTACCTGCGAGATACCGGGCAGCGCCGTCAGATCGTCCTTCACCTCCTCCGCCCACTCCTTCAACTTGCGCTCGCTCAGCCCCTCACCCGACAACGCCACCAGACACACCTCGGTGCGCAACGTCAGCTCTTCGATGATGGGCTCTTCAGCCTCTTCGGGTAATTGGTCGACCACGGTGTCGACCTTGTTCCGTATCCGCTCCTTTACATCGAATACTTCGTAGTTCTCCTTGACCTCGACGACAACGGCGGCGCGGTTCTCGCCCGAAGCGGAGTCGTATTGCTTGATGCCTTCGACTCCGTCGATGGCCTCTTCAATCTTGCGGACAATACCCTCCTCCACCTCTTCGGGGTCGGCGCCCGGCCACGGCACGGCGATGGTGATGATGTCGAGCGAGAACTCGGGAAACAGCTCGCGCACCATATTGGTTGCGCCCAGGTAACCGCCGATGAGGAAGAAGCCCAGCAAAATATTGGCAAACACGATGTTGCGGGCGAACGCGGCAAAGATGGGTTTCACAGGCGGGCACCCTCCAGGTCGCCTTCAAAGCGGCGCACTTCGAGCTTGGTATTGAGTAGGGGATTGACGAGGCGCGTCACGACGACGGTGTCGCCCGGCTCGATGCCGCTGCGCACGAAGCTCTGTTCGCCCTGCGTATGGGCCACCTCGACCTCACGCAGCTCGAGACGGTCCTCCTCGTTCGCGACGTAGAGCGTGTCTTCAAAGCTCACCGCCCAGCGCGGCACGGCCATCACCTGCTCCATTGTCTTGCCCGGGATATCCACTTCGCAGAACATGCCATCCACCAGCGGCAGCCCCTCGCCCCGCTGCGATATGGCCTGCTCGCCCTCCACCCGCACCGCCACGGTCAGCGTCCGGCTGTCGGGGTCGAAGGCCTCGATGCGCGCGAGGGTGCCCTGCCACGCGTGCTGCTCCGGCTCCTCGGTCCAGCGGATGGTGCAGGTCACCGGCTTGGTTTCATTGAACCAGGCATTGTTCGTGCCGCTCGGGCGCCGCTCTGTGAACTGCAGCCAGCGCCGCGCTTCGATACTGTCGATCGGCACCGCAATCTCCAGCATGCTGTCGTTGGCCAGGGTCAGCACCGCGTTGCCGGGCGACACGTATTGCCCCTTCTCCACGCTCACACGCTTCACGCGCGCGTCGAACGGCGCCACAAGCTCCGTACGTTCGAGGCTCACCTCGGCCAGGTCGCGGTCGGCCTTGGCCGCCGCCAGGCTCGCTTCGGCTTCCGCGATGCGCGCGGGATAAAGCGCCACCTGTTGCGCCAGCGTATCGCGCTGCTCCATAGCCTGGTTCATCGAAATCTCGGCCTGGTCCACGCCCGAGCGCGTACCCACTTCGTCTTCCTCGAACAGCGTGCGCACGCGGCCAAACTCTTCCTCACCCAGCCGGAAACTGCGCCGCAAGGTCTCCAGCCGCTGCGTATCGATCTCGCGCTGCTTCTGCAGCCGCGCAATGCTGTTCTCCCACTGCAGCACCTGGGCGCGGGCACGCTCCAGTTGCGCGCGGTAGTCGCGTGGGTCAATGCGGAAAAGCGTGTCGCCCTCGGCGATGACCTCGCCCACCTCGAGGCGCGGATGTACCGCGACCACGCGGCCCGGCACCTCCGGCGTGATGTCGACTTCATCCAGCGCGTTCGCCTCGCCGAAGCCGCTGATGGTGACCGGCACATCTTCACGTGCCACCACCATCGCCTCGACGGGCAGCGCTTCCTCCACCGGCTGGGCGCGCGCCGGCTCTTCCGCCATTACCAACGGCACGTAGTACGCCACGAGGCCAATGGCGATGAAAAGGCAAAAGAACACCGCCGTCAGCATTACTTTCTTCAGTCGGCCCTGGGACATGACAACTTACTCTCCCAACGGGCTTGCCGCCCGTGCTTCGGCCATTTCGTCTTCAATCACCTCGCGGATACGCTGGTAGACCTCGACCCACATCTGCGAATGCTTCGGCCCCAGCTTCTCCATCATCTCCATGACCGACTGCAGCATGAACGACTCCATCGCGCGCAGGGCTTCAAGGCCGCGCGGCGTCAGG
>CAYMLC010000098.1:348-3708 GCA_964390765.1 uncultured Nitrospirales bacterium | reverse complement strand
AGGCGCACCTTCACCTCGCGCCGGTCGTGCGGGCTCGGCTCGCGCACCACCAGTTCCATGCCTACCAGCCGCTCGACCATGGCCGAAGCGGAGGGCGCCGAGACGCTGGCGTGGTCGGCCAGTTCCTTAATCGACAGCGGCCCCCGGTCGCGAATGAGCTGCAGCGTGTTCCACTGGGGAAAGGTCATGTCGATATAGGGCGAGTCGGGGCCGGTATGCGCCGCCAGTTGCGCGTGCTGGCGCATAATGCGCGCCTTCACGAGCTGCAGGCAGTTGTAGACCTCGCGGGCCTGTTCGAGGAGTTGGTCGTCCATGTTTCGACCTCATAAACGTTAGGTCCTCTAACTATATTTTCTGCTTATGATTTTGTCAACGTATTATTTGAAGCGCTTCGTATGGAACGGGCGCGGGCCGCGAACGCGCATTTGGCTCGCCCATGCCGCGCGCGCTATCGTTTCGCGCCAGAGCCAACGCAGGAGTGCGGCCCTTGAAGAAAGTCCTCGTCATATTCGCCGTCGTCGCCGGAAGCCTCTTACTCGTGGGCGCCGGTGTGGCTGCGGCCATCTACTCGTGGGCCGATGGCGCCTACGGCATTGCACCGGCCCCCGAGGTCTCACACACGGAGGTCGAGCCCGACTTCACCCGCTTGCGCGTCGTGGCGCGGCCGGGCCTGGCGCGCGACTTCATTCTGAGCAACCTGCCAGAAGCGCAACTGCAGCAGTTGCCCGCGCTGATTCGCGACAACATGGAGACCATCGTCAACTCGGGCCTGCCCTACGAAGTGGCTTTGCTGGGCGGCGCCGACTATGTGGCCAACGCCTTTGCGTTCACGGTGTTCATCAACGAGCAACGCGGTGGGCCGTTGCTGGTGGAGAGCCTGAACGGCTCGAACTTCTTCGCTAACCCGGCCATTGAGTGGCTGGACGGCTCGTTCAGCATGCCGGAGCGCGGCATTGTGACCACGCGCGGCCAGGTGGCCTTACCGCAGGGCATGGAGGCGCTGGTGTTGCAGACCTACCCGGCTGACCCGCCGGTGAGCGCGCTGACCATCGAAGGCGACCACCTGGTCGAGGCGGTGCTGGACAACCGGAACGGCGACGCGCTCGCCATGATCGGCATCGTAGCGCGGCAGAACAGCGGGCTGCCGATTGCCGACCTGGTGGAGCAGCCGCCGCTCAACCAATTTGTGCCGGTGCTGGCGCAGTTCCTGAGTGCGCGTATCCACGCCGACTTGATCGACAACGACTCCATGTCGATTCAGCTGTTCATGGACGGCAAGGAAGGCACGGCGGGCGAGGGCTCGCAGCCCTTCGTGGGGATCGGCAACTTCGTGTTGTTGCGGGAACTGCGCAACCAGTTGAGCCGCCAGGGCCTGACACTGGAAGGGCGCCTCGAACACGACGGACCCGACGTGACCGGCGACTTTATACTGAGCGGCCTGCAGACGGTTTTGGCGCGCATGACCGGCGAGAATCCGCCCGCCATGACGCCAGTGCCGGCGGGCTGAGCAGCGCGCTAGCGAATCTCGAGCATGCGGTCGATGGGCAGCTTTGCACGCTCCATCATTTCCGGATCGAGTTCGACCTGATACTGCCGCTTCTGTAGCGCTTCGAGTGTATCTTCCAGGCTGATCTGGTTCATGTGCTGGCAGCGGATGCTGCACGCGCGCACCATCTGGCGGTGGGGAAACTCACCAGCCAGGTTGTCGCCCATGCTGCACTCGGTGAACACGGCGTAGCGGGGCGCGTCCTGCTCGCGCACGTAGTCCACCATCTCCTTCGTGCTGCCCGAGATATCGACTTCGGCGATCACGTCGGGGCTGCACTCGGGGTGCGCCAGGATAACCGCGTCGGGATACTGCCGCCGCACATTGCGCACGTCTTCCACCGTGAACAACTCGTGCACCTCGCAGCGCGCGTCCCAGCCGATTACCGCGGGCCGGCCCGCCGGGAGGGCGGCTTCGGCGGCGTCGTCCATCGCGTCGAAATAAGCCGCCCCCACCTGGGCCGCGGTGTTCTGCGCCAGGTACTGGTCGGGTATGAACACAATGCGTTCGTGCCCCTCGCGCAGCAGGTGGCGCAGCATTTTCTCCGCATTGCCCGAGGTGCAGCAGTAGTCACTCTCGGCCTTCACGTCGGCGTAGGTGTTCACGTAGGTGACCACCGGCGCACCGGGATACTTCGCCTTGAGCGCACGCACATCGCCGGCCTTGATACCCGCCGCCAACGAGCAGCCCGCCTTGCGCGAGGGAACCAGCACCATCTTCTCCGGGCTCAGCACCTTCGCCGTCTCGCCCATGAACCACACGCCGCAGAACACGATGATGTCGGCCTCGGTCTGCGCGGCGATCGCGCTCAACTGCAGCGAGTCGCCCGTGTAGTCGGGCACCGAATGGTAGAGCGCGGGCTCCATGTAGTTGTGCCCCAGGATGACCGCGTTCAATTCGCGCTTCAGCACGTTGATGTCGTGCGCGATCTCGGCCTTCGCCTCAATCTCGAAAGGCGGCACAATGCCGTCGAGACGCTGGCGCATGATGCGGAGGGTTTCGTCGAGCGTGCTCGCGGTGGCGAGCGGCTGCGGGATGGTAGCCATGGTACTCCTTTGTGTCGCGTCGACCGCACGCTGGCTGGCCGCGCTATAAACCGTAAATCAAACGAAACCCGTAATATTCCAAGCCCACGAGAACGCCGCCCGGAGACTGCCCGAAAATCTTTCCACTAGTATAGCGCAAGAATGCGTAAGCCGCCAGAAACCGGAAAGGCACGTCGGCCGCCGGAAGGCTGCGCGCCCGCGGCGCGTTCCTTTGAACACGCAACGAAAGGACCCCGCATGGTATGGCCCGCCCTCTTCCTGCTGCTCGCCCATATGGATAGTTCTAAGCTGGTTGCCTGGCAAGGCGACGCGCCGCCTGCCGAGCAGCGCTGGGAGGCGCTGACCGACCGTGTCATGGGTGGCGTATCCAATGCGCAGGTCCGCCCCTTACCCGCGCTCAAGGGTGGCGTGCGCTTCACAGGCGACGTGTCGCTGGCGAACAACGGGGGTTTCGCGTCCAGTTGGCTGACGTTGCCGGAGGCGCAGCGGGCGTGGGGCGTCTATGCACGGCTGCGTCCCGACGGCAACACCTACGAAGTGCGCGCCCGCGCCGAGACCGGTTGGCGCGGCGTGAGCTATCGCGCCGGGGTAGGCGGTCCGGCGGGCGAATGGAGCAGCCACTACGTGCCGCTGACTGCCATGCGCGCCAGCTGGCGGGGGCGCCCGGTTCCGGAAGCGCCTGACCTGCGTACCCTTGCCGTGGCGCGGCTGGGCGTACACATCGCGGACAAGCAGGAAGGCGACTTTGCTGTCGACGTGGCTGAACTG
>CAYMLC010000098.1:0-338 GCA_964390765.1 uncultured Nitrospirales bacterium | reverse complement strand
TGAACTGCACCTTTACACCGGTTGGCCGGAAGACGACACGCCGCAGCGCTTTGACCTGGGCACGTTGCAGTGGCAAGCGCGCCCGCTGCTGGTGTTTGCCGAGGGTGTCGACGATGCGGCCCTGCACCGCCAGCATGCGCACGTGCTGAACCGGTTGGCGGCCTTTCGCGAGCGCGACATGACGCTGACGCTGCTTGCCGGCAAAGACGGCCGGCACGAGGGTGAGGCCATCGACCGGGCGAGCGTGGGCGTCCTGCGCGAGCAGTTCGGCGTCACCTCGGGGGTTGCGGTCGTGCTGGTGGGGAAAGACGGTGGCGAGAAGTGGCGGGCAACAGCGC
>CAYMLC010000097.1:0-9251 GCA_964390765.1 uncultured Nitrospirales bacterium | reverse complement strand
GACCTGCGCGGCCTGACGGTCGTAGCCGACTGCTTTGTCCTGTTGAGCGCTAACAGCGAGCCGCAGATGAAGGCGGTCTACAGTGCGCTGCGCGAGGAAATGAAGAAGGTAGGCCGCGGGCCGTTGAACACCGAAGGCACCTATCAACACGGCTGGGTCCTGATCGACTTTGGCGATGTGGTGGTGCACCTGTTTCGTGAAGAAGCGCGCGAGTTCTACGACCTCGATGGGCTGTGGGGCGACGCACCGCGCATCGAGCTCGACCTCGATACTGCCGCCTGAGGAATCCCCTGGTGAGCAACGCCACCGACGAGTACGCACCAGACCGCTCTACGCTCTATCACTTTAAGCTCGACCGCCTGCTGGGCCAGGGTGGCACGGGTACCGTGTATCGCGGCATCGACATGAACCAGGGCGGCGTAGTCGCGGTCAAGCTCTTCCGCGAAAACTTTTTCCGCAATCGCTTTCACGTGCGCGACCTGCAGAAGTCGGTGAAACGCTCGCGCAAATTCAATCATCCGAATGTGGTTCAGGTGCACGACTTCATCGAGGGCAACGAAGGCCGTTGTATGGTGATGGAGTATGTGGACGGCCCGAACCTGCGCTGGTATCTCACCAACCGCCCGTGGAACCTCCAGGAACGGCTCGTCATTGTGGCGCAAATCTGCGGCGGGCTGCAGTATCTGCACGACCAGGATGTGGTGCACCACGATTTCAAGCCGGCCAACGTGTTGTTTACGCGGCGCGGCCAGGTGAAAGTGGCCGACTACTCACTCTACGGCAGCAGCGTGTTGCTGGAGCTCTTCGACCGTGGTGCCGGCGAGCAGGTGACGCCAATGTTCGTAGCGCCCGAGTTTCTGCGCAAGGAACGCGTGACGGCGCGCAGCGACCAATATTCACTCGGGGTCACCATGTACATGCTCTTCACCGAGAAGGTGCCGTTCCCCGTCGACAACCTGCAGCAGCTCTATAAATGCCACCTGAGCGTAACGCCGCTGCACCCCACGCAGGTCAATGCCAAGTGCCCCACGGACCTGGGCGACCTCATCATGCGGCTGCTGAGCAAGAAGCCCGCCGACCGCTTCGGCGATTGCGATGAGGTGCGTATCGCGCTCACCCGCATCGGCGGTTCGCGCATCTAAGGCAGACCGCCCCCCGTACCAAAACAGCGCGGGCCGAATGCCTTAGCGCACCCGGCCCACCGCAAGGGCTGCAACGTACCCACCGGAAACGGCCCCTATCCGGGCCGCGCCCGCTAGAGTTCGTTTTCGTTATTGTTGTTGTCGTTATTGAGGTTGTCGTTGTCCGCGTCGTTGTCAACGTCGTCGGTCGGCCCGCCGGCCTTAAAAGGAATCTGGCGCGGCACCACGATCAGGCGGTCGATGATCTCGGTGGTCGCTTCGAGCTTCAGCGCAAACAGGGTCTGCCCCTGCTCCGGCGTGCGGCTCATGAGGGTGATGTGTCGCGTACGTTTCATGGCCCTGGGTCCCCTTCCGTCACGGTTTAGTAACCGGTAAATCGCCTGCGCTCTGCGCTAGATGGTGATAGCGAAGATGAAGTCGATGATCTGGTCGGTGAGTTCCACCTTGAAATCCAGCTTGGCTTCAAAGTTCTCGGTCTGCGCCACCTGCGGTTTCGTCGTCACACTGTGAATATGCTTCATGGCCCGTCGCTCCCTGTCCCCATCGATAGGGGGGACGCTCTTCCACTCACGCCGCTATGGCGTTCCCTTGTCCTGCTTGCGCGCTTCCACCCGTAACAACGCCTCCACCAGCACCGTGGCCAGCGGCCCGGTACCGGACGGCCCGGCTGCCCGGCGTGGGCGGGCGGCGCGGGTAATGGTGCGCAGCCGTCTGGGGGCGCTGCCCCGGCACGCCGCTGCTGCCATTCGCCGCACCCTCCCCATGCTGCGCGTGTCATAACACGCACTTGTTAAGTTGTCAACTATTATATACCGGCTGGCCACTTTTATTACCACCGCCCCTAATCGCCGGCACCCACCTCAGCCAGCCGCTCCCAATCGCTGTAGCGCTGCTGCAACAATTCCTTCACGGCGTCGTAGTCGGCCTTCAATTGCTGCGCGCGCGTGAAGTCCTGCGGGTCCAGCGTGGTGAACGCTTCATCAAAGGCCGCCACCTCGGCTTCCAACCGCTCGATGTCAGCCTCCACCGCCTCGACCTTGCGCAGGTACTCGCGCTGGCCCGCGGGCTTGCCGCTGCGCTTCTTGTCTTTCTTGGGCTTACTCTGTTCACGCCGGATGCGCAGCACCTCTTCCGTGCTCGCCTCTTCTTCCCGCGCCTGTTGCGCCTGGCGCCGCGCCAGCAAGTCGGCATAGTTGCCCTGCTGCACGGTGGCCTCACCGCGCTCGACCACGACCAGCTTGTCGACCAGCCGGTCGAGCAGCACGCGGTCGTGCGTGACGGTGATGATGGTGCCCGGCCACTCGGCCAGCGCCGCCTCGAGCGCTTCGCGCGACACCAGGTCAAGGTGGTTGGTGGGTTCGTCGAGCAGCAGCAGGTTGTAATCGGCGAGCAACAGCTTGGCCAGCGAGACGCGCGCGCGCTCGCCACCGCTCAACACCTTGATCTCCTTGAACACATCATCGCCGCTGAAGAGTAGCTGTCCGAGAAAGGTACGCACGCGCTCCGGCGTCTGGTCGGGGCGTACCGCGTGTACTTCGGTCAAGATGTCGTTGGCCGGGTTCAGGTCTTCGTGGTGCTGATCGTAGTAGCCCATCTTCACCTTGTTGCCCAGCGCGACCTCGCCGGTGGCCTCGGGCAAGCGCCCCGCCAACTGGCGCAGGAGCGTACTCTTGCCGGCGCCGTTGGGGCCGATGATGCCGAGCCGCTCGCCACGGAAGACCTGGAAACTCAGGCCGGCATAGAGCTGCAGATCGCCGTAGCGCATGTTCAGGCGCTCGGCGGTCAGTACGGTCTGGCCCGTGCGCACGACCTCGCCCAGCTTGAACCCGGCCGTCGCCTTTTCCGCGTCCGGCGCATCCACCTTCTCCATCTTCTCGAGCCGCTTGATGCGACTCTGCACCTGCTTGGCCTTCGTGGCCTTGTAGCGAAAGCGGTCGATGAAGACCTGCTCTTTGCGGATGAGTTCCTGCTGGCGCTCGAAGGCGCGCTGCTGCTGCTCGCGTACCAGCTCGCGCGCCGCGCAGTAGTCGTCGTAGTTGCCCGTGTACTCGCGAATGCTGCCGCGCTCGAGTTCGAGAATACGCTGGCCCACCGCGTTCAAGGTGCGCCGGTCGTGCGAGATGACCAGCACGCCCGCCTGCGTCTTGGCCAGATAACTCTCCAGCCATTCGCGCGCTTCGAGGTCCAGGTGGTTCTCCGGCTCGTCCAGCAGCAGCAGGTCGGCGTCTTCGAGCAGCGTGAGCGCCAGCATCAGGCGGGTGCGCTGTCCGCCGCTGAGCACCTTGAACGGCAGACCGTAGTCCTCCTTCGTAAAGCCCAGCCCGTGCAGCACCTGGTCGATGCGCGTGCGAAAGGTGTAGCCGCCGCGCAGGTCGAACGCGTGCTGCTTGTCGCTGTAGATCTCGAGGGCGCTGTCGTCGCCTTGCGCCATGCGCTCTTCCAGCACGCCCAGTTCCCGTTCGAGGTCGAGCAGGTCCGAGAAAGCGTGCATGACCGCGTCGAAGATGGTGACGTTTGGCGCCATCTCGGGCAGTTGTGCGAGGAACGCGAAGCGCGCCTTGCGCATGCGGTCGACGTAGCCCGCATCCGGCTTGGTCTCGCCCGTGACCAGGCGGAAGATGGTCGACTTGCCGGTGCCGTTACGCCCTATCAGGCCAATGTGTTCACGGGGCTCGACGCGAAAGCTCACGTCGACGAGCACATCATCGGCGGCAAATCGCTTGCTCACATTTTCGAATCGGACCAGGCTCATAGACTTCGGCCGTTGGTTGAGTTTGGGGTGCCGCGAAGTTTAGCACGCACGCGGCGCACGTCTCAGCCCTGCACCAGCACCTGCTGGTATACCTGCCACGTGCCTTCCACCATGGCCTCGGCCGTGAACGCACGCGTCAACTGGGCGCGCGCCTCGCGAACGAGGCGTTCGCGCAAGGCGTGGTCCTGCGCGAGACGCACCAGGGCATGCGCGAGTGCCGGCGGGTCGCTGGTCGGCACCAGCAATCCCGTCTGCGCATCGCGCACCATCTCGGGAATGCCGCCCGCCGCCGTGGCGGCCACGGGCAGGCCCGCCGCCATCGCATCGAGCACACTGGTGCCCAGCCCTTCCTCGCGGCTGGAGAGGACAAAGGCGTCGCACGAACGCAAGAAGCGGGGCACGTCGTCCCGGAAGCCCAGCCAATGGACCGCGGCCTCCAGCCCGAGCCGCCGCGTCTGTGCTTCGAGTGCCGCGCGCAGGGGCCCCTCCCCCGCTACCGCCAAGTGCAGCGCCGGGTGTGTATCGCGCGCGAGGCGCAGCGCGGCCAGCAGCGTGTGGTGGTCCTTGTGCCCCACGAGCGCCGCCACATTGCCCAGCAGGAACGCGTCTTCCGGCACCCCCAGCCGGGCACGCTCGAGGGGGGGCACGTCGAAGCGCTCGGGGGCGATACCACTGTGCACGGTGTGTAGCTGCGCGGCAGGCACTCCATAGTCGGCGAGCACCTGGGCGATATAGTGCGACACCGCGATGTAGGCCTCCGGCGCGCGGTACTTGCGGCGGCTGAAGTGTCCGCCCCGCGGCGCGAAATCTACGCGGCGCGAAACGACCACCCGGCCCTGCCGGGCCCACGCGCGTGCGCCCAGTGCCAGGCCATGGGCATGACTGGTGTGCGCGTGCAGCAGGGCAATCCCCTCGCGGCGCACGAGGCGCGCCAGCCGCCAGCGGGTGTAGAGGTCGAGCGGGCCGCGCATCGGCAGCGGCACCACGGTTACGCCGTCGACCTCGGCACAGCGCGCAAGGATGGGGCTAACCGGCCGCCCGGCCACCCACTGCCGGCAGCCGCGCGCGGCCAGACCCGCCACGAGGTAGCGCACCTGCTGCTCGCCACCGCGCCAGCCGCGCTGCTCGTCAAGATGCAGTACGTTGAGCATGTAGCGTGCGCGCGTGTTGGTACGCGGCCACGGTCGCCTGCGCGAAGGCATCGAGAGAGAACACCGCGCAGACCTGTTGGCGCGCGGTCTCGCCCATGGCTGCACGGCGGGCGGCGTCGTCGAGCAGCGTGGCAATGGCCGAGGCCAGCGGCGCCACGGTGCGCGCGGGCACCACAAAGCCATCCTGCCGGTCACGCACCACTTCGGGCAGCCCGCCGTAGTCGCTGGCGACCACGGGCTTGCCTGCGGCCATAATCTCTTTCGCGCTGATGGAAGAGGTCTCGACATCGACCGACGGCTGCACGCCGATATCAATCGCCTGTACACAGGCGGCCATCTCCTCGTGAAAGCCGGCAAAGTGGGTGATGCCCGTAATCGCCAGGCGTTCGGCCAGCCGGCGCAGGTACAGCTCACGCGGGCCGGTGCCCAGCACCAGTACCCGCAGCGCGGGATAGCGGTCGCGCAGCTGCGCCACGGCTTCGAACAGAAACTCATGGCCTTTGGCGGGCACCAGCCGCGCCACGATACCCAGCACCACGTGGTCTTCAGCGTAGCCCCAGTGCGCGCGCATGTGGGCGCGGGCGCCGGCGTCGGGCCGGAAGCGCTGGGTGTCTACGCCGTTGTGAATCGTCGTCAGGCGCTGCGCATCGAACACGGGCTGCTGCGCCAGGGTGCGCCGCACCTGCTCGCACACCACGATTTGGTAGTCCGTCAGCGACTGGTTCACCCAGCGATTGAACCGGCTGTCGCGCACCGCGTTGGTATTGTGGCGCGTACGCACGTGGCAGAAGCTGCGCCGCAGAACACCGCGCACCAGGCCGGCCAGCCAGTGGTCCTGCGAGTTGTTCGTATGCACGACGTCGGGTTGTTCGCTGCGCAGCAAGGCGTCGAAGGCGCGCGCATCCGCCAGCCAACCGCCCAGACGCAGCCCACGCGGAAACTGGAAGACGGGCCGCACATCGACCCCCATCTGGCGTCCGCGCTTTTCCAGACGGCTCCCCGCACGCACGCACAGAATGGGGCGGTGCCCCTCGGTGGCCAGTGCCTGCACCAGGCTCAGGCAGTAGGTAACCTGCCCGCCGCCCTCGGTGTGGGGATCGAAAAGCGCGACGGTCAGGCGTTCACCAGCGGCCACCTTGGGCTGGCTGCTCAGGCCGGCGCATCACCGCGGGCGGCCTCTTCGGGGCGGCCGGCGGGGGCGTCGCCCGGCGGTGTCGCTTCGTTGCCGGCGGTCCATGTATCCGCTGGCGGCGTATCGTCCGCGGCGGCCAACAGGTCGCCACCTTCAAACAGCGACTGCACCCGCGCGTTGGCCGCTTCCAGATTGGCCACGGCATCGGTCAAGGTCGCATCGATCTCCGCGAAGACCTCGTCGTCGTTGCGGCTGGATTGGGATTTCGCACACATCTATCGCTATCCAAGGTTCTGATTATCGCAGCGCCTGGTCGTTCAAATACTCAGGCGGCATTCAACAGCGATGCACGTGCCCGGCAGGTGCGGGCTAATCCAGTGGGATTTCGGGCCCCTGATTCGCCTTCTTCGCCAGCGCGGCCAAGACCGCGCGCCGCTCTTCCGGCGGGATCGGATTGCGGACGTCTTCGAGGACCGCCCACGCCTCCGCGTCGAGCAGGCACGTGATTTCTTCGTCCGGCACCGACGGCTCGAACTTGTCGTGGCGCGCACGCTTGGCGATGCGCAGCACGGCCGCCAGGTGCGGCGTGTCCAGGTCGGAGAGCGGCCGCTCCGGGCTTGGGTACTGGTACCACAGCGCCTCGCCCAGGGCTTCCGGCAAGTTCCAGCGCGTGGCGAGCGCCATGCCCGTGTCGGCGTTGCTGCAGGCGAAGGCCGCCAGTTCCGCTTCATAGAGCTGCTGGGGCGTATGCCGGTAGGCCGCGTAGAGCTTCTGATACTTGTCTTCAAACTGCAGCAACAACACCATCTTGCCGATGTCGTGCAGCAGCCCGGTCACAAATTCTTCGCCCTTCAGCGCAAGGCCCATGTGCTGGCAGAGGTCCTTGCACAGCGAAGCCACCCGCAGCGAACCATCCCATAGTTCGCCGGCCATGCGGGCGGGCACGCCCTCGCGGCGGAAGGTGTCGAATACCGAAATGCCCAGCACGATATTGCGCACCTCGCGCACACCGAGAATGACCAGTGCGAGCTTGAGCGTACTCACATACTGCTTCATTCCGTAATAGGGCGAATTGCTGACACGGAGAATCTTGGCCGTCAGCGCCGGGTCCGACTGAATCACGCGACTCATCTCGTCCATCGCCGAACTGGGATCATCGGTCAGGCGCAGCACTTCAGAAACCACGGCCGGCATCGCGGGCAAGTCACCTACGCGAGCAATAATACGTTCGGCTTGACGATTGGTCTTCATCAATCTGGGAATCGCCTCCTCAACCCATTCGCGTCAACAGCACCGGACAGGGCGCGTGATTCATCACGTAGGTGGTGGTGCTGCCCACCATAAATTCGTGCACCTTGCTGTGGCCATAAGCGCCCATGGCAATGAGATTCACATCGTGCGTCTGTGCCCACTCCACGATAAGCTCGCGGGCGTCGCCCTCGGCCGACGCGTAGGCGACATCCGGTACATCATGTAAATATTCGCGCGCTTCCTGCAGCACCTCATCGACGTCGCCCTTGCCCACGCTGACCACGTGCAGCTTGGCCGTGAGGTCCAAGGACAGTTGGCGTGAGAAGCGCAGGGCTTGCTGAGCGTGCGGGCTGCCGTCGTACGCCGCCAGTATCGCGTCGCAATCGGCGACTTCGGTGTTGGTTACCAAGACGGGAACACCCGCCTGCCGCACCACCGCCTCCGTCGTCGAACCCAGCAGCCCCTCCAGGAAATCGTTGTGCTCGCCGCCGCGGCCCAGCACGATAAGGTCGCACAGGCCCGCTGCATCGACGATCACACGCGGTACAATACCCGACGCCTGTTCGGTGGAACAAGTAACGCCGGCCTCTGAACACAGCTTGCGCACGTATTCAAGGGCCGACTTGCCGCGCTCCTCGAGGATCATCGCGATGTTGCCCTGGTAATTGACGTAGGGCGCCGTGCCCAGCGAGGCCGACAGATCGCGCAGGAAGGGCCCTTCCAGCAGCTTCACGTCGACTACGTGCAGGCCCTTAACCTCAGCGTGGGTACGCTGCGCCAGCGCCACGGCATAGCGCACACCACAGCCCGCGTAGGCACTTCCGTCGGTAGGCACCAGAATATTGTGAATCATGCGGCTTTCCGTATCTGTGCAGCGAAGGCCGCCAAAAGGCGCAGGCCAGCCGCCTGACTTTTCTCGGGGTGAAACTGCACGGCGTACACATTGCCACGCCCCACCGCCGCCGTAAAAGGAACGCCATGGGTACAGCGCGCCAGCACGATGGCGTCGTCCGCCGGTTGGGCATAGTAGCTGTGCACGAAATAGGCATAGGGCGCCGTGCCCGGCGTGAACAGCGGATTGCTACGCTCGCCACTTATCTCAAGCTGGTTCCATCCCATGTGCGGCACCTTCAGGCCCTGCGCACGCAGGTCGGGAAAGCGCACCACCCGGCCCGCAAATACGCCGAGGCCCGCTTCGCACGGCCCCTCATCGCTGCCTTCAAAGAGCAACTGCATACCCACGCAGATACCCAGAAAGGGGCGGCCGCTCGCGGCGGCTTCTCGCACCGGCTCCACCAGGTCCGCCGCTTCCAGCCCGCGCCAGCAATCGCGATAGGCTCCCACGCCGGGCAGCACCACGGCGTCGGCATCGGCGATGCGCGCGGGGTCGTCGGTAATCACCGCGCTTGCACCGTTGCGCTCGAAGGCCTTCTGCGCGCTGCGCAGGTTGCCCATGCCGTAGTCCACGATCGCTATCACAGGTCCAGGGCTCCCTTGGTCGATGGCACGCCGCTGCCCACTTGCTGCACCGCCAGACGCAGCGCACGCGCCGCCGCCTTGAACAGCGCTTCTACCTGATGGTGGGCGTTCTGCCCGCGGCGCAGAGACAGGTGCAGGGTGATGCGCGCATTGACGGCAAAGGCCCGCCAGAACTCTTCCACTAACTCCGTGTCCAGTTGGCCCACTTGCTGGCGCGTAAAGGCGGCATCGAAGACCAGCAACGGGCGCCCGCTGATGTCGGCCACCGCCTCGGCCAGCGCCTCGTCCATGGGAACCACAGCGTGGCCATAGCGCGCAATGCCGACCGGTTCACCCAGTGCTTC
>CAYMLC010000096.1:0-9254 GCA_964390765.1 uncultured Nitrospirales bacterium | reverse complement strand
CAGGAACAAGACGGAGAGCAGCGTGCTGACGGCGAAGGCGGTGCTGCCGAAGAGCAGTACGAGGCGGCGCGTCCAGACCACCTGGTAGAGCAGGCCACACGCACCCGACACGATGAAGCAGGCCAGCACGGCGAGAAAGAGCAGCACCAGCCAGCGTGTGTGTTGCCGGGCGGGGGCGGCGCTTACCACCATTTCTCGGGCGCCTCCGAAGGCCGGTTGTCACGCGCGAGAAGCAGCGCCTCGGCGGGCGTCTCGGCCACGCGATAGAGCGCACGGTTCTCGGGCCGCGCAAACCGCTGCGCGTAGAAGTGCTCGAACAACTCGATGAGCGGCGTCCAGAAGCCGTTCACATTGAGCAGCACGATGGGTTTGTCGTGGTAGTGCAACTGGCGCAAGACCAGCACCTCGGCCAACTCCTCGAGCGTACCAAAGCCGCCCGGCATGGCGATGAAGGCATCGGCGCGCTCGGCCATGATGCGCTTGCGCTCGCCCATCGACGGCGTGACCAGCAGTTCATCGGCATCTTCGTAACAGATTTCCGCGCGCCGCAGCCGCTCGGGAATCACGCCCACGATGCGCCCGTCGCCCGCATGCACAGCCCGGCACACCGTGCCCATCAGCCCGATGCTGCCGCCGCCATAGACCAGGGTCAACCCGGCCTCGGCCAGGGCCGTGCCCAGCGCATCGGCCGCGGCATGATAAGCGGGCGCGATGGCGTCGCTCGAGGCGGCGTAGACGCACACCGCCGCTACCGGTTTCAGCGGGGCGTCAGCCGGCATACCGTCTCCACATGGGGCGTGTGGGGGAAGAGGTCGATCGCCGTGGCCCGCTCTACCTGCCAGCCGGCTGCGCACAAGGTCTTCAGGTCGCGCGCCAGGGTGGCCGGGTCGCACGACACATAAACGATCGCGCCCGCCTCCGCATGCGCCAGGTCCTGCGCCAGGTGCTTGGCGCCGGTGCGCGGCGGGTCCAGCAGCACGAGGTCCCACGGCTGCTCGCGCAGCGCGGCCGCCATATCCGTCTCGTCGCCCGCGCGATAGTCGTGCCCGCTGTGTTCGGCGGCCGCCGCCGCGGCCACGGGGTTGTGGTCGTAGCCGCGCACCTGGGCGCCCGCACCCGCCAGCCCCAGCGACAGGTTGCCGCTGCCGGCGTAGCAATCGAGCACGGTGCCCGGCTGGCCCGCCTGCGTGCGCACCTCGTCGAGCAGCAGCCGGTTCAGCAGCAGGCTGGGCTGGCTGAAACAGCCGTTCACCACGGGCACGCCATCGAATACGAAGGCGCTGCGCGCGCCGGTGTCCTGCGGCGTGTCGGCCCCCGGAAAGGCCTGCTTCAGCGTGCGCTTCGTAAACTTCGTCCACACCAGTTGCGCTTCATCCTCGGGGTCCACGGTCACGGTCACGCTGCCCTTCAGGCCCAGCGGCCGCAGCCGGGCCAGGGCATCGTTCAGCCGTGGATGGCACAGCGCGCAGGATTCGGTGTCGACCACCCGGTGCGTGCCACGCGCGAAAAAACCAAAGTGCTGGCCGTCGCCATGAAATTCGGCGCGTGTACGATAGCCGTTGCGCAGCGCGGCGTCTTCGCGCCAGCCAAGGTCGACCTCGATACCGCCCACACGGCGAAGCGTCTCGCACACGATGCGCTGCTTCCACGCTGCCTGCGCGGGATAGCGAAAGTGGACCCAGGCGTCGGCCCCGCTGTGCGGGGTGCGGCCGGCCTCGCGGTCGGGCGATGGGGCCACCACCTCTTCGATTGTGGCCCACAGCGCGCGCTTGGCCCGGCGCACGACGCGCGCGCGCACCGTGTCGCCCGGCAGCGCACCGGCCACAAAGCACACCAGCCCATCCAGCCGGCCCACGCCGTCGCCGCCGTGTGCGGCGCCGGTAATCTCGAGTTCCGCAGTCTGCATCAGTCTTCGGTTTCGCCCGAGTCGCGCGCCGCCTGTTCCGCGTCTACCATGCGGGCCTCTACCGCCGCCGCCCGATCGCACCAGATGCGGCGCGTACGCTCGAGGGTCTGCGGCCCCGCTTCGTTCAGGTCGCCCTCGACCACCACCAGCAGCACACTCAAGACCACCTGGCTCATGCCCGACGCAATCTTCTGCGCTGAAGGGCTGATTCCACCGCCCGCAGCGTCCAGCTCGGGCGGGTGCGATTCACCGCCCTGTGCCGGCGCGATGACCAAGGTGTTCGATGGTCCGCGCACCGCCAGTGCGGCAGGCTCCGCTTCTATCTCGGCGGGTGCCAGCGCCGGCTCGAAGGCCTGCGACCACGGCACGTGCGGCGTCACCGTCGTGCGCTGGTCGCGCAGGTTGCGCACATCGAGGCGCATCCACAGCGCGGGCGCGCGGTGAAAGGCATAGATGCGGCAGCGCACGCGCAGACCGTTGGTGCGCCCGTCCAGCGTCAGTTCCACCCCGTGCTCGTCGGCCCCTTCATCCACCGATACCTCGTTCAAGCGCGCCGGTTCGCCGTCCTTACCGGCCAGCGTGACCAGGGGGTGCGTGCCGCTCAGCCAGTCGTGCTTGTCCGGCAGGCCGCGCAGGTCCATCAGTTCGCCGGTAACCGTGGCGATACGGCAGGCCAGCGCGTCGTTCGCGATATAGGCCGTGCCGCGTTCCACGCGCGTGTAGGCATGTTGCTCCATAACCGATACTCCCAGTCGAGCCGCGCATGATGCGCCCCACCTGCCCGCATGCGCAACCAGCGCCCGCCCATCTGCATGCAGACGAGAAGCATGCTATAACGAGCGTGGGAAGTGCTGGGAAAAACGAGGTGAACGCGTATGAGCGATTCGGACAAATACCGGAAGTACGCGGAGCGGGTGAAGCTGTTCAATGGCCTGACGCCGGAGCAGACGAAGGGGATTCTGAAGTGCGGCCAGAAGTTCTTCTTCGCGGCCAACGCCAACATCTTTCATGAGGGTACGCCGGGCAGCTACCTGTTCATCGTGCTCAGCGGCGAGGTGGGCATTTACAAGGGCACCACGCTGATTGCCAAGTGTGGCCAGGGCGATGCGTTCGGCGAGATGGCCATCTTGAACAATGCGCCGCGCAATGCCACGGCCGCCGCCCTGCAGGACACCAAGGTGCTGACCTTGAGCGAACGCGAGATCAATCAGTTGCTGACCAAAGAGGTGGCGGTGCGCCTGCTGCTGAACATCGTGCACGTATTGAGCGAGCGGCTCGAACTGGCCAACGCGAGCAACGCCGATTTGCGCAAACGGCTGCGCACCGCCTCGGCCACCTGAGGGGCCGCGCACTTGGCCGATGCATCGCAGGCGCGGTTCGTGGCGACGCTGGCCACGGTCGTTCTCGTGGCGGGGGCGCTCGGGGGCGGGCTGGCCTTTGCCGTGCAGGCGCTGGTGAATACGCCCGCGCCCTTCGCCGCGCTGCAGCCCGGCCCGGCCGTGCCGGGCAACGGCGACGCGACCGATTCAGCCATGACGCGGGGGGAAGAAGCCAACCTTGAAGCGGGGGCAGTCGCCTCGGTCGAGGGTGCTACGCAGGCGCACGCCGGGCACGCGCACACCGCGCAATCGGGCGAGGTGCCAGGCGAGGTGCCAGGCGGCACACCACCCGCGCCCACGCATGACCCCAACCACCCAGCGCTGCTGTATGTGCGCGCGCTGCAGCAAGGCGACTGGAATGCGGTGGTCGCACAGACGCGCTGGATGATTGACCGCCTGCAATACGTGCGGCGCAACAAGGAAGCCGGTGGTGCCGAGGCCGAAGCGCGCCAGGCGCTGGTGCACCTGCTGTCGGACTTCGACCCCGCCGAGCGGCGCATCACGCCGGAGGGCGTGCCCGATGCCTATGTCTTCACGCCACAGGCGCAGGTGGCCTGGGCGGGGCGCGATGCCGGCCGAGACGACCTGGCGTATGCCGTAGCCGAGCGCGTGTGGTTGCGCGTGGTCTACCCCGAAGCCAGCCGCGCCCTGCGCGGCCCCGACAACCGCCCGCTACGCAGCCTGCGCGTGGGCCTCAACCTCGACGAAGACGGCAACGTGCTGAAGGCGGGGGTGTTGGGCAACGTGGAGATCGACCGCGACAGCTTTGTCTACGCGGCGCCGCGCGGTTCGTAGCCGACTCCCGGAAAACGAAACGCGCCCGGCGCCGTGGGGCACCGGGCACGCGTGTAAACTTTTGTTTTGGCGCTGGGCCTAGAGGCCGGCCTTCTTGCGCAGGGCGTCGGCGTGGTTCGTCTCTTCCCACTTGAAGCCGCAGTCCTCGCGGCCGAAGTGGCCATAGGCCGCCGACTGGCGATACTGCGGGCGCTTCAGGTCGAGCTGCTTCACGATCTCGGCCGGGCGGCAGTCGAAGTGGTCCTTCAACAGATAGCCCAGCTTCACGTCGTCCATCTTGCTCTCGCCGAAAGTCGTCGCGTTCACCGAGACCGGCTCGGCCACGCCAATGGCATAGGCCAGCTGCACTTCGCAGCGCTCGGCGATGCCCGCGGCCACCACGTTCTTCGCCATGTAGCGCGCCATGTAGGCCGCGCTGCGGTCGACTTTCGACGGGTCCTTGCCGCTGAACGCGCCACCGCCGTGCCGGCCCATACCGCCGTAGGTATCGACGATGATCTTGCGGCCCGTCAGACCGCAGTCGCCCACCGGCCCACCGACCACAAAGCGGCCCGTCGGGTTGATGTGGTAGATGATGTCGTCGCCCTTCACGTATTCCTGCGGCAGCGTGGGCTTGACCACCTTTTCGATGATCGTGCTGTGAATCTCTTCGTTGCTGACGTCGGGCGAGTGCTGGTTCGAAACGACGACGGTATGGATGCGCTGCGGGCGCCCGTCTTCGTATTCGATGGTGACCTGGCTCTTGCCGTCCGGCTGCAGCCAGGGAATCTCGCCGCTCTTGCGCGCATGCGACAACGCCAGGCCGATCTGGTGCGAAAGCAGAATCGGCAGCGGCATCAGCTCCGGCGTTTCCTTGGTGGCATAGCCAAACATCATGCCTTGGTCGCCGGCGCCCTGTTCCTTGTCGTCGCTCGAATCGACGCCCTGTGCAATGTGGGGCGACTGCTTATCCAGCGCCACGAGCACGGCGCAGGTCTTGCCATCGAAGCCGGAATCGCCGCCGGTGTAGCCGATGTCGCAGATGGTCTCACGCGCGACGTCGCTGTAGTTCACCTGCGCCTTCGACGTAATTTCGCCGGCGACCACGCACATGCCCGTACTGACCATGGTCTCGCAGGCAACGCGGCTGTCCGGGTCTTGCTCGAGCAGCGCGTCGAGAATGGCATCGGACACATTGTCCGACACCTTGTCCGGGTGCCCTTCGGTCACCGATTCCGACGTGAACAGATAGGATCGTTCGCTCATCACTTTTCCTCAAGTGGTTGCGGTACTCGCCGGCGTTACCCCGCCGGCTGGCCCCTCCAAAAAACACGCGCGCCCAGTGCGGGCGCGCGACCCATAGAGAACTGCGTTATGTGTTTTCGACGTGTCGTCTGCAGGTGCGCGCGCGCTTAGCGCACGCCTGCGGCCAGGGCGGTCGGGTCGAGCTTGAAGCCCGGCCCCATGGTGCTGCTCAGCGAGCAGCTCTTCATATAGGTACCCTTGCAGGCCGAAGGCTTCGCGCGCACGATCGCCTCGATGACTGCATTCGCATTGGCCGCAATCTGGTCGGTGCCGAACGAGGCCTTGCCCACCGGCACGTGGATGTTGGCGTTCTTGTCGATACGGAACTCAATCTTGCCGCGCTGAATCTCTTCGACGGCCTGGCCGACATTCGGCGTTACCGTGCCGGCCTTCGGGCTCGGCATCAGCCCGCGCGGGCCCAGCACGCGGCCCAGCTTGCCCACCAGGCCCATCATGTCGGGCGCGGCCACGGTGGCGTCGAAATCGAGCCAGCCGCCCTCGACCCGTTTCACCAGGTCTTCGGCGCCCGCTTCAATGGCGCCGGCCACTTTCGCGGCTTCAATCTGCTCGGTCTGTTTACAGAACGCGACCACGCGCAGGGTCTTGCCGGTGCCGTGCGGCAGCGTGACCGAGCCGCGCACCTGCTGGTCGGCATGGCGCGGGTCGACGCCCAGCAAGAAGGCCAATTCGACCGTCTCGTCGAACTTGGCCGTGGCGCATTCCTTCACTCCATTGGCGGCTTCTTCCAGGCCATAGACCTTGGTGCGGTCGTGGCGGTCGGCCAGTTGCCGGCGCCGCTTCGATGCTACGGACATGTCTTGAACTCCTGTGGTGCCTGCGGGCGCGCCGGGGCGCCCTCCCACGGTTCGGGTTGTAAATGTGTGCGGGAAGTAGACGCCTAGGCTTCCACTTCCACGCGAATTCCCATGCTGCGTGCGGTGCCGGCCACCATGCTCATGGCGGTCTCGATACTGCCGGCGTTCAGGTCGGGCATTTTCAGTTCGGCAATCTCGCGCACCTGGTCGCGCGTGAGGACGGCCACCACCTTCTTGTTCGGCTCGGGCGAGGCCGAAGCCAGCTTGGCCGCGCGCTTGATCAGAACCGGCGCCGGCGGCGTCTTGGTGATGAACGAGAAGCTGCGGTCTTCATAGACCGTGATCACGACCGGGATCACCAGGCCTTGCTGGTCGCCGGTGCGCTCGTTGAACTGCTTGCAGAAATCCATGATGTTCACGCCGTGCTGGCCGAGCGCCGGGCCCACGGGGGGCGCCGGGTTGGCCTGGGCGGCGGGAACCTGCAGCTTAATCTGCGCCTTTTCTTTCTTCGCTTTACCCTTGGGAGGGGCCATGACCGGATTGCCTTAACGGTTGATGGTTACTGCTGCTCGCTGCTTCAGTGTTGTTCGACTTGCCAGAATTCCACTTCGATGCTGGTAAGGCGCTCGAAGATTTCCACCATGATTTTCAGCGTGCCGCGCTCTTCGTTGATCTCGTCGATGTTGCCCATGAAATTTGCGAAGGGCCCATCGATAATCTTCACGCGCTCGCCCGTGCCGAACTTGATCTTCGGGCGCGGCCGCTCGCGTTCGCCCCGAATCTCTTCGATGATCTGGTTGACCTCGTCGTCTTCGAGCGGCACGGGGGTCTGTCGCCCGCCGATAAAGCCCGAGACGCCCGGGGTCTCCTTGATGAGGTGCCACAATTCCGCGTACTTCTCGGGGTGTTCTGGCAACTGCACCAGCACATAGCCCGGGAAGAACTTGCGCTTCGACAACTTCTTCTGTCCGCCGCGCACCTCCGCCACTTCCTCCATCGGCACCAGCACGTTGGTGATCATCGTGTCCAGGCCCTGCTGCTCGGCGCCCACCGTCAACATCTCCTTCACATTGCCTTCCTGTCCGGAGTGCGCGTGCAGCGCATACCAGCGGCGCTGCAATCCGTCGTCGGGCACCTCGCGCACCAGCGGCTGCGGCTCGGCTTCTTCTTCCGCTTCCGCTTCGGGCTCCGGTTCGGGCTCCGGCTTCGGCTTGGCCTTCGCCTTGCGCGTGGCCTTGGGTTTGGCCTTGGGCGCCTCGGCTTCGTCCAGCTTCTCCTTGGCGCCCTTCAGGATTTCCGCCAGCGAGAAGCTCTCGCCGTCGCCGGCCGTGGCCGTCACCTCCAGCAGTTCGCCTTCGTCCTCGACCGTGCCTTCGGGCGTGGCTTCCAGCGCTTCGCCCTCTTGCTCCGCCTCCATTTCGGGCGAGCCGGCCCCGGTCTCGGCCTCTGCCGCCGCATCCACCTCCATTACCTCGGCGTCTTCGGCGGCGGGCGTATCGGCCTGCGTGGCTTCCTCGTCGGCCTCGGCATGGGGCGAGACCGGTGTTTCTTGATGCACGCCGCCCTCGAAGACCTGCTTATCGATCAGGTCGGCCAGCGAAAAGCCCGAGCCGCTGCCTTCCGGCTCGGCACCCGCAGCGGCCTGCTCATCGGCCTCGGATGCGCCGGTGTCCGGCGTTTCGGGCTCGCGAGCCTGCGCGTCTTCGTGCGCGTCGTGGTGTTCCTGTTCGCTCACGCGCGGCCTCTCCCTACCCTGCGAAGCGCAGCAGCGTCAACACGACCTGCTGAAAGACCTGGTCGTATACGAAAACCATGGCGGCCATGATGCCGAGCAAGATCAGCGTGACCGTGGTCGACGCCTTGAGTTCTTCCCACGTCGGCCACGTGACCTTTTTCATTTCCGTGCGCACTTCCGTCACGAAATCGTTCATGCGCTGGAAGATGCCTGCCTTGCTCTCGCTCATGCCCAACGTAATCCTAATGCCCGGCGGCGTGCGCCCCGATAGCAATGGGGAGGCAGCCGCCGTACTATGCCGAGAAAAGAAGAAGTGGCAGGCCCGGAGGGACTCGAACCCCCAACCTTCGGCTTTGGAGGCCGCTGCACTAGCCAATTGTGCTACGGGCCTGCAGCATATTTCCGGCTGCCGCGCCCTGCACGATCGCCCGAAATACCCCGGACGCCACACCAAAGCGTGGCACCCGAATTCCGTATGTTAGCGTATAGCGGAAAAGGAGGGCAAGCGCGCTGCGCAGGTCCTTCTTGCCGCGTGTTTTCGCGCTGTGTTTACTCGATCACCTTGGTGACGACGCCGGCGCCGACGGTGCGGCCGCCTTCGCGGATGGCGAAGCGCAGTTCTTCGTCCATGGCGATGGGCGTTATCAGTTCGGCGGTAATCGTCACGTTGTCGCCCGGCATCACCATCTCGACGCCGTCGGGCAGCTTCAGCTCGCCGGTCACGTCGGTGGTGCGGAAGTAGAATTGCGGGCGGTAACCGCTGAAGAAGGGCGTGTGGCGGCCGCCTTCTTCCTTGGTCAGCACGTACACTTCGCCTTCAAACTTGGTGTGCGGCGTTATCGAGCCGGGCTTGGCCACAACCATCCCGCGCTCCACGTCCTTCTTCTCGATGCCGCGCAGCAACAGGCCCACGTTGTCGCCCGCCTGCCCTTCGTCCAACAGCTTGCGGAACATCTCCACGCCCGTCACCGTCGTATCGCGCGTGTCGCCCATGCCCACCAGCTGCACCTTGTCCTGCACGTGCACGATGCCGCCTTCGATACGGCCCGTCACCACGGTGCCGCGGCCCGTGATCGTGAACACGTCTTCGATCGGCATCAGGAACGGCTTGTCCAGCGCGCGCTCGGGCGTCGGAATGTATTCGTCCACCGCGCGCATCAACTCGAGAATCTTCTCCGCGCCAATCTCCGGGTCGCGGTCTTCCATCGCCGCCAGCGCCGAACCCTTGATGATCGGAATGTCGTCGCCCGGAAACTCGTACTTCGAGAGCAACTCGCGCAGCTCCAGCTCCACCAGGTCCAGCAACTCTTCGTCGTCGACCATGTCCACCTTGTTCATCC
>CAYMLC010000095.1:927-9275 GCA_964390765.1 uncultured Nitrospirales bacterium | reverse complement strand
CGCCGCAAGAGCGCACTGCCCCGGCGCAGTGCTGCGCGGCCGCCGTCGTTCACCACGGTAAACAACACCTCGGTGCCTTCTTCTGATTCATTGCAGGCCCAGACCCGCAGGGCCACGTTGCTGCCCAGCGCCACGGTGTCGGTGAACATGCAGCGCACTTCGAGCAGGGCCGTGGGGTCACCATTGGCTTCGCGGTCGACAATCTCGCGCAGGGCCTGCGCCAGTGTGGCCGTGCCGTGGTAGATGATGTCGGGCAGGCCGACACTGTGGGCAAATGCGCGCGAGGTGTGGATGGGAAAGTGGATATCGGCGCCGCCGTCGTACTGGTGCGCAGCCAGCTTCGAGATCGGGATGATCTCTTCCCACTCCGGGCGCGCGGGCTCAGGAAAGCGTTTCGGTTCGGGGATGCTGTCGCCGCCCTGGCGTTCGCCCTCGCACGAGACATCGCGCAACAACCCGCCTATATACTCGTGAAACACGCGCTCGCCCTCGGGGTCGTGGGCGTCGAAGCGCACGATGAAATGCGTGCCCGCCCGATGCGGCAGAATGGCGGCCACCTCGCCCGTGAGGGTGAGCGTGGTGCCGGGCCGCAGCGGCTTGTCCCAGCGCAGCACTTCGCTGAAGTGAACCTGGCGCTGCATCACCTCGCTCGGGAAATCGGTCGTGTCCCAGAACTCATCGAAGCGGCCGGCGATCTGCCACGTCAGCGCGGTGGCCAGCATGGGCGGGGCCACGAATTGCTCCGGCGCTTCGTCGTTGAAGTAGCGGGGGTTCGGGTCGTTCACGGCGGCGGCATAGTTCATGGCCCAGCGCGGCGTGACCGCCAATTCGAGCGGCCTCGACCGCATGCCGACGTAGCGCGTGTGCAGCAACATGCCCGGTAACCCCTTGTGCGCCGCGCGGCATCGTGCCGCTACCTGCCCGAAACGGCGCTAACGAAAACCTATCACGCCCGCCGAAGCGGGGCCAAGCTTTTGGCGTGCCGCCCCGGGCGCGCAAGCGCGGGGACTAATCGGGAACCACGGCCGGCCGGCCCACGCTGAAATAGGTAAAGCCCTCATCCTGCATCACCCGTGGCGTGTACAGGTTCCGCCCGTCGAAGATCACGCGGCGGCGCATGGCCTCGCCCATACGCGCATAATCGGGCCGGCGGAAGGCATTCCACTCGGTCACAATGCACAGGCCTTCGGCTCCTTCCAGTGCATCGTACTGCTTGCGCGCCACCTGTACACGGCCGCTGTATTGGGCCTGCAGCGCGGCCCCGGCCATGGGGTCGTACACCGTGACCTCGGCGCCGGCATCGAGCAGCCGGTCGATGAGGCGCACGGCCGGTGCGCCGCGCAGTTCATCGGTGCGCGGCTTGAAGCTCGCGCCCCATACCGCGATGCGCACGCCCGCCATGCCGTCGCCATAGAAATCCACAACCCGCTGAATGAAGTTATCAATCTGGCGTTCATTCACGCTGTGTACGGCGTCGATCAGGTCGGCCGCCACGCCCTGCTCATGCGCAAGCTGGCGCAGCATGCGCACGTCTTCCACGAGGCCGGTGCCGCCGTAGCCAATGCCGGGAAACAGGTACTTGCCGCCGATGCGCTCGTCGGCCGAGAGGCCCTCGCGCAGTTCGCTCACATCGGCGCCGTAGGCCGCACACAGGCCCGCCAACTGGTTCATCATCGAGATGCGCACCGCCAGCAGCGCACTGGTCGCATAGCGGCTGAGTTCCGCGGTGCGCATGCTCAGGGCCACAAAGGGCTGGCCCGTGCGCAAGAAGGGGCTGTACAACTCCTTCATGATCTCGCGCACCCGCACGTCGTCGCACCCGATAATGACCCGGCTGGGGCGCATGAAGTCTTCGATGGCCCGGCCCTGCCGCAGAAAGTCGGGGTTGACGACCACGTCGAAATCGCGCGCGCCCGCCTTGCGCAGGGTGTCGGCCACGGACTCGCCCGTGCCGGGCGGGCACAGACTGCGCAGCACCACAATGCGGTAGCCATCGAACGTGGGGGCCATGGCGCGCACCGCATCGAACAGGGGCGCCATGGCCAGGCCGCCGGTCGTGTCGGGCTCGGGCGCTACACAGAAGAAGACCATCAGCGTTCCCGAGATGGCCTCGTTCAGGTCGCCGGTGAAGCTGAGCCGCTCCTCTTCCATGTTCGAGGCAATGAGTTCCTCGAGGCCCGGCTCATGCACCGGGCTGTCGCCCGCGCGCAAGGCGGCCAGCTTGTTGCCGTCGGGGTCGTACGCCGAGACCTGGTGGCCGTTTTCCGCGAGACCTGTCGCCGTGACGAGACCCTGGTAATTGCAGCCGATGATGGCGATGCGCATGGCGTTGTCGTCCTCCCCTGAACGGTGCACAGGCAGGGCGCCTGCGCCCGGCAAACGCGCGATGATAGGGTCGCCTGCGCGCAGGCGTCAATGTGGCGGGTGCTGCTACAGCGGCTCTTGCCAGGCGGCCTCGCGCGCGGCGATGTCGAGCGAGCGCTCAAAGCGCTTGACCACGGTGTCGCAGTCGTCGGCGCTCAACTGGAAGACCTTGTGCAGATTGGTGATGCGGAAGACTTCCTGGATGCTCTCGCCTACCGCGCACAGGCGCAATTGGCCGCTGGTCGCTTCGACCGCCTTGTGGATGCGCAGCAACTCGGTGAGTACGGCGCTGCTCAGGTAGTCCACGTGCTCGAAGTTCAGCAGCAGATTCAGGCGCGGGTGCTGCCCCACATACGCCAGCACCTCGGCGCCGAACTCGGTCACGTTGAGCGTACTCAGCACACGCGGCGAACGAATGGTGCCCACATGAATGCGGCCCTGCTGTTCGAAGTCCACCATCGGTTCGTTTTGTTCAGCCATGGGCACACCTCTCTTCGCGGCTGTCGCGCCGGCGAAAGACCATCTCGAGGCAGTGGTCCGCCTCGTTAAAGTTGACCTCATCCATATAGTGGCGAATCAGGCAAATGCCGCGTCCGCCCAATTGGTCCGTGGTGGGTTCGGCCACGGCTTCGGGCGCAAAGCCTTGGCCTTCGTCGAACACCCGCATGGTGCAACGCCCATCCTGCGCGCTGATCGCGAGGCGCACCTTCCGCGCGGCATCGCAGCGGTTGCCATGGCGAATGGCGTTTACCAGCGCCTCTTCCACGCACAGGCGGGTGCAGGGTTCGTCGCGCGGCGCAATCCACCCCGCCTCCAGCAACACGTCGATGGCGCGCGCCAAAGCGGCGGACATCGCCTCGAAGGTGCTGGGAAAGGACTCGTCAAACAGCGTTGTACGGGTGTTCGCGGTCATGCATACCCCGCGGTAATTGCACCGGCCGAAGTGTACCACAGGCCGCCGCGAATGCGCCAAGCAGTGACAATACTGCGAGAAGAGGCGGGGTGTGTCGCCTAATCACTTCCGGGCCCTGGCCCCAGCCGCAGGCCGCGTACGTGAACCGCGCACGCATAGGGCCCCGGCACTTCCCATCCCAGGTTAAAGCTCGTCAGGGCCAGGTCGTCCAGCGTGCTGTCTGCCAGATGACCGTGCGCCTGCGACGCGGCAAGTGCCTCGCGCAGCAGGGGTGCCAGGGCCGTGTCCAGCGTGTGCCAATCGCCCTTGCCCGTGGGTGCGTGCCAGAAGCGTTCGCCCGGCAGCGTGCAGATGAACTTGCCGCTGGCATCGGGCTGGCCGCGGTCGAGCGCCTGGTGCCCGCGCGGCACCTCATCGCGCGCGTCGAACAGCGGGATGCCAAACCAGATCATGTCGCCCTGTGCGGGGTGCGCTGGTGTCACGTTGTGCACCGTGAAGTAGGCGCTGATCTGTGCGGTGTGCAGGCCGGGGTCGGGGCTCAGGCGCGGGTCGGCGCGGCAGTGGTCGATGCGAAACTGTAGTTGCAGGCGCAGCGCCTCGCCAATGGGCAGGCCCTCGCCGAAGGACTGCTCGACCAGCAGGTGCGGCCAGGCTACGCCTTCGGCGCGCAAGGCGCCGTCGAACTGCGCGATACCGTCCACCTCGAGCCACACCCCTTCGCCCGCGAGGCCATCGCGGAAGACCTTCAAGGTCTGGGCAGCATTGCCCAGAACCCAGGCATCGCCGTCGCGCCGGGGGGGCACGCCTTCCAGGCTGTCGCGCGTGCCCCACTGCGCGAGGCGCCAATGGGGTTCGGCCTCGCCGTCGCCCGCCAGTACCACGCCGATTTCGTTCGGCTGTGCGCTCGAGCGCGTGGCCGAGAGGCGGAACCCGTGCTCGAGTGCGGCATCCCGAAAGTGGTTGTCCGTGCGCGGCCACGCACCCACGAGGCCCGGCACGTCTTCCCAGCTGTCGGTCTCGATGATCCCCGCGCGGTCCATGTTCGCAATGCCGCTCGCCTCGACGCTGCGCCGGTAATGCGCGAGCGCGGCCAGCGCGCCGGCACGGTCGGCAGGGGTGGCGGCGGGGTCGTTCATCACCTGTGCAGCAGCCACGCATTGGCGCGCGTGTTCGAGTCCCGTTTGGAGCCAGTCCACGCGCGCACCGTAGAGCGTATCGTGGCCCGCTTGTGCCGCCGCGCTTGCGAGCAGCGCGAAGCCACGCTCGAAGACACGCGGCGGGTAGAGTTCATCGGCCACGCGTGCGTAGTGGGCATAGCGGCGGAAGTGGCCGTCGTGCCGCGTACGGATGGCGTCGGCCGCACGCTCGCGATTGTCGATGCTGTACTGCTCCCAGTAGGCGAAGTAGGCGCGCACCGCATCGGCCGCGGGGCCGAATGCGGCGTAGTACTCGTCCAGCAGTTCGCCGGGGGTCGCATCCGGCCGCACGTGCAGGCGGGCCAGCAGATAGAGATTGGGCCCCTGCGCGGCCCACATGCCCTGCAGCGAGTCGAAGTCGGTCGCGTACATGCCGTGTTGCGCGTAGAAGCGGAAGGCATCCGCGAACTGCTGCATGTAGACGTGCGGCATCGTGTAACCGTCGAGAAACCAGTTGGGCCGGTAGTAGACCGAGGCGCCTGTGGCTTGCCAGCCCTGCCACTGTTGCTTGATCCAGGCGTGGGTATCGTCGCGGCGCGGGAACCAGCCCGCCCAGCGGAACCATGGCACGAAACCGACCATCACATTCGGGTCGCGTTCGACCGTGGGGCGCGGCGCCCAGAAGTAGTTGCTGTAGGCATAGAAGTGAACACGCACGTCGGGGTCGATTGCACGGGCCAGGCTGTGGATGCGCTGCGCAAAGCGGGCATAGCGCGTGCCGGCCTCTACGGGTTCGTACGAGCGCTCGAGTCCCGGCGGCAGGCGCGCCGGCTCGGGGTCGGGACCATCCCACGCGCGGCACGGTTCACACACGCACGCCGCCTGATAATCGTTCTCGCCGATACCGAGGCTGAGCGGCTGGCCCGGGTTAACCGCGTGGGCTTCGGCCCACAATGCCACCACCTGTTGTTGCAGCGCTTCATTCGTCACACACATGGAGAAGCGGTGCGGGCGCTCCGGGTCGGCGGGACCGCGGCCACCGTCGGGGCGCAGGTTAAACCACTCGGGGTGTTCCGCGCCGTAGCGCTCCCACCAACCGTGGAACGCGTGACCCGACCCATACTGCGGCTCCGAGAAATACGTGCCCGCGCGGCGGCCCATGCGATGGCGGCGCAGCCACACGGCTTGGGCCTGCGAGTAGCGCGCGCGCTCGGCCGGCGAGAAGGCCAGGCGGTTGTCGGCTACCGCAAAACCGCGTGGCCCCAGGCTGGGGCGCAGGCGGCGCTTGGCGAATCGCGGCTGGATAGCGTCGTCATAGACACTGAGCGCGACCGATTCCGCGCGCGGCACGTGGGTGCCCAGGTCACCCGGCCATAGCCAGCGCACGCCCAGGTCGCGCTCGAGCACCTCATACACACCCCAGAGCACCGCGCCATAGACATTGCTTTCTGCGAGCGGATCACCCGGACCCGTGCGCGCGGCGATGTAGAGGTCGCGGCCGATGCTGCGCAGCAGGCAGACTTCGGGCGGCAGCGCGTCGAGGTCGAAACCTGCCTCGACGGCCAGGCCCTCGCCCAGCACGATGCGCGGCTGGCCGACCGGCAGTTCCGCCGCAGCGTCGACTGTGCGCAATTCGATATCCGTGGCCAAGGCGATGTGGTGTACGAGTTCCTGTGCGGCGTAGCGCGTAATGGGCGGCGCATCGACCGGCACCACCACCACGGGCTGCGTGTCGGGGCCGATGCGGATGGGCAGCCGTTCGCGGGTGCGCGCGCCGACGTCCACAGCGGTGCAGGCCAGCGCGATAAACAGGCAGGTCGCGGTGCATAAGCGCATCGGGCGGGGTCTCCTTCGGGCGAGTGCTTCCACGATAGGTGCCCATTGCGCCGTGGTCAACGTGTGTCGCGCACGGTTGCCGCTGGGCGTGGCACGCGGTCGTCACCGTGCGTCGTGTGATAGGGATAGCCTGATGGGCGCAGCCCTGACAGGCGCCGCCCTGATAAAGGGACAGCCGCCCGGTGAGGAGCGGGCGGCTGTCGGCGCTGGGGTCTACGCGTTGCCCGTGGAGAAGCGGGCAAACGCGATGGTGTGGCGTGTGTATTAGCTGCTGGCCTGCGCAGCCATCTCGTTGATGCCGGCGTGCACCCAGTCACCCTGGGCCAGGTTCGTCAGCTTGTCATCGGCCGAACGCTCTTCCTGCAGCGTCGTCTCGAGCAGCGCGCTCGCCTCGGCATCGCCCAGATGCTGGGCCAGCGTGCGCGCCGTGCCATACGCGGCGATCTCGTAGTGTTCGATGCGCTGCGCCGAACCAATCAGTGCGACGTCGCGCAATACGCCCGCCTCGTGCTCTTCGACCAGGCTGCCGGCTTCACGCAGCAGACCCATCATGGCGGGGCAGGGTTCGCCCTGCACGGGCTGGTTGCGGCGCGTGAGAATCGAGGCCACGCGTGCAGCCTGTTCCTCGGTCTCTACGAGGTGCTCTTCGAAAGCCTTCTTCAACTCCGGGCGCTGGGCGGCCGCAGCCATCTTGGGCAGCGCGGCCACCAGCTGCATCTCGGCGTGGTGCAGGTCCTGCAATTCATGGGTCAATACATCGTCAAACGTGGCAAAGGCCATGTGATGGTTCCTTTCATGGGTTGGGCGTAGCGGGCTACGCCTTTTCTGCCAAGGGAGGTGCAAACCCTGTGCCAACCGCTTGCCGGCCCATATGGCCAGTAAACCGCACGATGCTGGTTACCAACTGCACGTCCTGTGCAAGGACTTTACGGCGCGACGTGGGCCATTGAGTCCAAGCAAATAGACGCCGCCGTGGCATGCGGCCGAGGCAGAAGAGCCGCCGCTCGGTGGCTGGCGGCAGCGCAAAAACAGCTTCAGGCCCGTGCCTTCGCACTCCTGAGAACAGGCCGTTCGCGCCTGCGTCAGCCGAGTGGTCGCAACTCGGGTTGGTAAAGATTTGGAGGAGGAGTACGAACGCAGCCACCTGTGCGACATGATTCGCCTGTTCAATACCCCACCACTCAGCCGCGGGATGAACCTCAATTTCGTGAGCGAGCACACGTTGAACGTGTCGCGCGCGTACTAACAGTTGCATCCGCACTGTCAAACAGCAGGGCCGCTGCCGTTACGCGGCTGACTTCTTGTGGGCCACATGGTCGGCAGGTAAGGGTGTACCGATTGCTGTGGTTGGCGGTCAGAACACCCACTCGAAACCCATCAAAAAAAAGACGCCGCTTCCCTACCGTATGCAGCGGCCTTCTGTGATTACGCTCTCGTGTACGGGCTATGCGCGTACGGGGCGCTCGGGTCCGACGGTGGCAATAATCCACACGGCGTGAACGATGCCGGGGATGTAGCCCAACAGCGTAAGCAGGATGTTGATCCAGAAGTGGAGACCGAGGCCTACCTGCAGGAACACACCCAGCGGCGGCAAGAGAATCGCAAACAGAATTCGAATCAGGTCCATGACGGCCCTCCTTTTTTCGTTGTCCTCTGCCGGAGGGAGGTGCAAAGGCTGTGCCAGCCGCATGTGCGCGCAACGGGGTGGGGGAGCGGCCCAAGCGCTTGCACGATGCAAGGGTGCCGCGCGCGCATCTTGAACAGCGCAAGGCGCACCGCGCTGGCGGCGGGGTCACCCGAAGAATTTCCTGGCTTCGCTGGCGAAGAGCACGAGCAGCGCGACACAGCCCCCGGTGAAGCCGAAGGCCACGCCCAGCAGGGGACCATCACGCGCGAGCAGTCCGATACCGAACAGCAGCACGGCCACACCAGCGGGCAGTGCGCCACCCGGCACCATCGCCAGCACCGGCATCATGAGGCCGACCGCCAGACAGGTCAGCGCGATGAGGTAATACGCCGGCCAGGTGGAGAACAGCCGGAAGCGATGGCGAATAAAGCGCTCGCTCTTTTTCACCTAGGGCCGCACCCAGTCGACGCCC
>CAYMLC010000095.1:0-917 GCA_964390765.1 uncultured Nitrospirales bacterium | reverse complement strand
CCTGCTTGAAACGATCGCGCGGCACCGCAAAGTCGCGCAGGCGCTGCGGCAGCCAGATCGAAGAGCGTGCGAAGAACATCTGCAGGCAGATCAAGGCGACGAAGATGCCCATCACATGTGTCACCAGCGGCAGCGTGCCGGTGGGCATGGTCACGATAAAGCCCGGCAACACCGGCAATGGGCCGTACGCGCGGTTGCTGAACGCGCCCAATACGTCGCCCAGGCTCAGGTCGTTGCCGTCGGTCTTGTCGAGCAGTTGGTCGAGTACCTGAGACAGATTTTTTGGTTCTTCTTCATCCGGCACGTGTCTCGTGCTCCTGTCGCTTTTGCCGTGCGGCATGCTGCGGCCCGGATAAGCACGCTTGCAATTAACCTGCCGGAGATGCCGCCGGAAACGCGCGGCTTGGATCGATGCTTGCACCTCCTCTACCCGAACGACGCAGACAACGATGGCAGGCAAGACCGCCTGCCCGGCGTGCGCCGCGCCTCCTTTTATATGGGTGCGCGCGTGGCCAATGTCACGCCTTGCTCAAGGAAAGCACGCGCACGACCGAGGCCGATGGCTCGGGTCCGCTCAGGACCGCCGTCACATGGTCGCCGCTGTGCAGCACGGTGTCGCCGTTGGGCAGCAGGTCTTCGCCCTGCCGCGTGATGGTGACGAAGAGACAGCGCTGCGGCAGCGGCAGGGCGCGGATGGCGTGGCCGTCCATCGCCGATTCTTGCTGCACGATGAACTCGATGAGCACGGGTTCGCGCTGGCTGGGAATGTCCACGTTGCCGCCGCCAGTGTCGGCGCGCAGCAGCGCTTCGTAGATGGGTTCCGTCTTGAGTTTTTCCGACACCACGTAGGCCATCATCGCGGCGGTCAGCAGCGGCAGCAACTGGTTCCAGTCGCCCGTCATCTGCAGCACCAGCAC
>CAYMLC010000094.1:0-9298 GCA_964390765.1 uncultured Nitrospirales bacterium | reverse complement strand
ATTGGTATACAGCGCCTGGTTCACCAGCGGGCGGCGGTCGCCCGTTTCCTGCAGCGGGCTGCTGGCGGTAATGCGCCCCAGCAGGCGCGGCTCGTCCACGCCGACGCGAATGGCGTGCAGATTCAGGTGCTGGCCACGGCCGGCGTCGCCCAGTCCCGGCAGGCGCGACAGTTGCACCAGCGCGGGCAAATGCAGCAGCACGCCCGAAACCAGGCCCGTACCCACACGCTCGAGACGCGCGGTGAGATAGCCGAGGCGGCTGTCGAAGGCGAAGTCCAGCATGCCCGACAGCGTATCGTCGAGCAGGTTGAGCCGTGCCCACGCTTCCTGCACCTGGCCACCGGGCGCCAGTGCGCGCAGGGTCACGTGCTCCGCGCCATTGACCATGATGCACAAGCCCTGGTCATCGGCAACGTAGACGCCGCGCGGTTCCGGGCTCGTCAGAAATTCGGTGGTCACCAGGCGGCGCTCGGCCAGCAGTTGCAGTTCGCGGCCTTCCAATTCGCCGGTGTCGTAGAAGGTGCCCGTGGCCAGCAGGTTCAGGTTGTCGAGCGCAGTGCGCACGCGTTCGCGCACCTGGCGCCGCTCCTCTTCCGAGCAGCGGCTGGTAAACGGAAAGTCGCTCACGTTGCGGTGCAGCGTGCACTGCGCCACCACGCCCACGTCGCCGTCATCCGCAGGCTGACTGGTCCACTGGGGCGGCGTATCGAGTAAAGTATGCGCCAGCATCGATTCAGTCGGCTCCCGACTCGCTGGCGGACAGGCCCACTTCCAACGAGCGAATCTCGTCGCGCAGGGCCGCCGCTTCTTCGTATTTTTCCGCGCGCAGCATCGTGCGCAGCAGCGTACGTTTCGTCTGCAGGTCGGCGCGCAGCTTCGCGCGCGCATCGTCGAAGTGCGGCACCTTGCCCTTGTGTTGCAGGGCGCGGTGCAACCCTTCCAGGATCGCTTCTACCTGATGGCCGAAGGTGCTGTAGCAGGTGCCACACCCCACGCGGCCCTGGCTCAATACCGTCTCGAGCGCCGTGCCGCACGTGGGACAGCTCTTGCCGCCGACCACCGCCTCTTGCACCACCTCCGCGACCGGCGGCCGCTTATTCGCCGGCAACACCGACGCGTATTCGAAACCGGCCGAGGCATTGGCCTGCATGGCAGAGAGGCATTCGTCGCAGAGGTGATGTTCGACGGCCTCACCGTCGACAACCTCGGTGTACCGGACGGTGGCCATGCGCTTTTTGCAGCGTGGGCAGATCATTGCGGTACCCTTCCCGCGAGTATAGCACCGGCCCTGGGGGCCGTCCACGAAACTGTGGAAACCATATCAGGGCAGAGGCGACTGCCTACCCTAGACGGTGTGCCGGTCCTGTGTAAACCCGCCGCGCGCGAGCGCTTGGGCCGGGCGCGCCGGTGCGCCCACCTACTCGGCCAACGGAACAACCGAAGCGGATGGAACATGACCAAGCGAAGTAAACGCACACGTATCGAATTGGATGACAAGCCCTTGCAGCACAACCCTTTCGCGCAGCTTACGCCCACGCCGGACCCCGACGCGGAGCGCGGTTCGCAGCCCGATTCGGATGCCGGGCAGGGTGGCGGCCAGCCCGCGCCCGCACCGACGGCGAGAACCGCCGCGCCCGCCTGGCAAGTGGCACGCACGCGCAAGGGCGGCTGGCCCGTGCGCATCGAGCGGCGCAGCGCGGGCAAGACGGTGACCCTGGTTGAGCGTGTGAGCGGCGACACCGATGTGCTGGCCCGCGAATTAAAGCGGTTGTGTGGCGTGGGCGGGCGGGCCCTGGCCGAGGCCGTCGAGGTGCAGGGCGATAAGGCGGATCAGATTGGGCAGTTCCTGGACCGGCAGCAGGGCCGTGCGTCCGACGTTTGACTGTCTAGCTGATTCGCCGGATAATCCTTTACAGTGGCGTGACGCAGGCAGACAGTACTCACCGAATGGGGCTCCTTCATGGCTTTTTGTAAGGTTGGCGCATGCCGTTGGTTATGCGGATGCGTAGTGGTCTTGATGGCGGCGCTGGCAATGGCCACGCCCGCTTCCGCGCAGGCGCATACCGCCGATCAGGATGACAGCTTCAGCATCTCGCTGTCGGAGTTGCTGCGTGTCATTCAGTTCTTCAATGTCGGCGCCCTGCAGTGCCAGGAAGACACGGAAGACGGCTATGCCCCCGGGCCCGGCGACGAGTCGTGCACGCCGCACGACAGCGACTACATGCCGACGGATTTCACGGTATCGCTGTCTGAACTGCTGCGCCTCATCCAGTTCTTCAATGTTGGCGGCTATATGGTGATGGGCGGGACGGAAGACGGCTTTGCGCCCAATGAAGTCATCGTCGACCCAGAAGGTGAAGGCACGACGGAGGGCGAAGGGGAAGGGCTGCCCCCGCGCGACCCGCGCATCGAGCTGCCGCGTGTCGAAGTGCCCGCGGGCGAGGTCGCCTCGCTGGCGGTGTCCTTTGTGCCCGAGGCCGGTACGGTCGATGAGTTGTCGTTCACCATCAGCTTCAACAACAACGCGCTGTCGTTTATCAGTGCGCAACAGGGCAGCTCGCTGCTGGTTACCGGCAAGGCCCTGAGTGTCACGGCGCCCCAGCCCGGCAGTCTCGATGTGGCCATCACCGACCAGTCGGGCATGAGCACGCCGCTGGCCAACGCCACACTGTTCACCCTCAATTTTCAGGTCGACGCCGGGCTCGACGTTGGTACGGCGGTGCAACTCTTCCTGAGCGACATCGTGGCCACGCAGCCCGATGGCGACCCGGCCGTGGTGCAGAGCACGGTCGGGCGCGTGCTGGTCAGTTCCGGTGGCAGCGATGTGCCGCCCAGCGCCCACTTCACGGCGTCGCCCACGACGCTGCTGCCCGATAACGCGGTCGCCTTCAACAATACTTCGCTGCTGGGAACGGGAAGCGATGCGACCTTTGCCTGGGACTTTGGCGACGGCGGCACCAGCACCGAAGAAGACCCTACCTACACCTATACGACGCCCGGGACGTACACGGTGGAATTGACCGTGACCACCACCGTGGGCGCCGACACCCAGACCGAGATAGATTTCGTTACGGTGGTGAACCCGGCCATCGTTTTCGTGGACGCCGACAACGACAGCGGTACCGAAGACGGGACGAGTTGGGCCACTGCCTTTACCACGGTGCAGCCGGCCATCGACGCCGCGGCCGATGCGGGTGGGGGCGAGGTGTGGATTGCGGCGGGAACCTACGATGAAGTGCGCGACAACGACGACGGCGCGCTGGTGCTGATGCCCTTGGTCGAGGCGTACGGCGGCTTTGCGGGTAACGAGTCGGGCCGTGAACAACGCGACGTGAGCGAGAACGAGAGCATCATCGACGGCAGCACGGCGCGCGATGGCGACCCCGCCTATCACGTGGTGGTGGGCGCGAGCCAGACCCGCCTCGACGGCGTGACGGTGACCGGCGGCCTGGCAGACGGCACCGGCCAGAACGCGCTGGGCGGGGGCATGCTGAACACCGGCAACACCATGACCATCGCCAACTGCATCTTCCGCGGGAACACCGCCGTCAATTTTGGCGGCGGCATGGCCAACAGCGGCGCCGACATCACGATCGAGAATTGCACCTTCGAATCGAATTTCGCCACCAACCTGGCCCAGGACGGCAGCACGGCACTCGGCGGGGGGCTGTATATCAACTTCGGCCGTGCGACCATCCGTGGCACCGTATTCACCGGCAACGTGGCCCGCAGCGAAACCACCTTCACCGGTGCGCAAACGGTCAACAGCGAGGCCAGCGGCGGCGGCCTGTATGTCTTCAACGGAACGGTCGAGGTCTTGGGCTCGCGCTTTGCCGGCAACCGGGTGGAATCGTTTGGCACGGGCGTGAACAACGAAGGGCCGCAGACGGTCGTACAACCCAGGGCCCGCGGCGGCGGCATCTTCACGCGCTTCGCCGATATCCGGGTCGATGGCGCACTCGTGCTCGAAAACGAGGCCGAGGCCGAGCCGAATGCCACCTTCAGCGAGGCGTGCGGCGCGGGCATCTTCAACGAAGACTCGTTTGTCGAAATCGTGAATACGGTGGTGGCGAAGAACGTGACGCGCGACCAGACCAATACCGCCGGCGGTGCGGGGCTGTGCAACGACTACAACGGCATGGGTGCGTTCACACTCTTGATCAGCAACTGCACGATAGCCGACAACGACACCGACAGCTTCAACTTTGCACGCGTCGGCGGCTTGCTGTTGCGCAATGTGTCGCCCACAGTGGTGAACACGATTATCTGGGGCAATGACGGGCTGGGCATCGGTGGCGACAACACGTTCCCCACGGTGCAGTTCAGCAACACGCAGGGTGGCTCGCTGCCCGGCATGGGCAATCAGAGTGTGACGCCAGCTTTCCGCAATCCCGGCGAAAACGACTACGCGCTGCTCAACAACTCGCTGTTGATCGATGCCGGCACCGATACCAGCGGACCCGCGCTCGGCCGTGTGACCACCGACCTCACCGGCACGCCACGCCCCTTCGATACGGGGGTGCCCAACCGCGGCGACGGCAGCGACTACGACATCGGCGCCTTTGAGGTCGTATTTTAAAAGGGGCACACACGATGAAGGCGATGCGGCTTCAGCGGTATTTCCTGCACTCGGCGGTGCCGCTGCTCGCGCTTTTCCTCGCGAGCGGCTGCGTCATCGACCGGCGCATCGACGAGGCGCCCTCGGTGCCCGGTGTGGTCGAGCAAATGGACGCGCCGCTCTACGAGGTGGCCGATGCCTATGTCTCGTTCGCGTACGCGCCGCCGGTTGGTCCGCCCTATGGCGGGCTGGACGATGCGCGCGTGGCCTACCTGCGCATCTACGAGAATGCCGCGCTGTTGACCCTGCCCGACGGCGAGTGGATGGCCGTGCCCTTTGCCAAGCTGCACGACGGCTTCCACTGGCGCCCGGTGCCGCGCCCCGCTGCCCCCACCGCAGAAAGCGAATAACCCGCGGCGCCGCCGCGTTGACGGGTGCAACGCGAAGGAAAACACCATGAATGCACCCATGCACGCCCTGATCGAATGGCTCGGCCCAGTGAAGGATGACCTCATCGACATCGGCGCGGAACTCGAGCGGCGTACCGCCGGCGAGTTGGGCGATATCGTGGGCAATGTCGACCGCAAGCTGCGCGACGCCTATCTGGTCGCTGAACGCTGCCGCCGCCTGCTGGCCATTCACAAGGCGCCCGACCTGACCGACTACAACCCCGTCGAGGTGTTGCGCCAGCACTCCGGCGAACTGGGGATGACCCTGGCGACGCCCGGCAGTGTAAAGGCCGTGCGCATGGTGCAGGGCGACCCCGATGCCGTGCTGGAAAGCGTGCGCCTGTTTCGCGACAACATCACGCTGGGTGCCGGCGGCAGCATCCACACCGAAATCGCCGCGGGCGAAGACGTGCCGCGCGTCGCCGTGCGGCTGGAGGGCGAGGGGCGCATACCCGAGGCGCTGCGCTTCGACCGCGCCTACACGCTCGACCTCGACACGTGGGGCAATCTCTGGAAGGCGGCCACCAACGGCGGGCACATCGGCCTGAATGAAGAAGGCGCGGTGTTTTACCTCACCGGCGACCGGCAGGTGCCGCCGTCGCTGGATGGACTGTCGGCACCCTACCTCGCCATGCGGCGGCTGGCGCGGCGTCTGCAAAGTTGGCGGGGGGCTGCCGGCCACCACGAACCGGGACTCATCTCCGATGATGAAGCGCAGTTCGTCTATCGCGATACCGTGCAGGCCGCGCTCCGCTATATCGACGAAGCGGCGGGGCCGCACCTGCGCCGCGCGCCCCTCGCGGGCTAGCAGCCCGTAGTAAACCTCGCACATGGCCTGCGAACGGCCTCGATGCCGCGACTCGTCGTTGCAAACCCTTGAAAATGCTCGCATTTCCGGCGGCTTCGCGCCTCGATTCGCGACACCAATTCGCGTTCTCGGCGGCACGCGCCTTTTGCCACGGGCTGCTAGCGGCGAACCACCTCGACCCGCTTGCCGCGCCGCCCAATCGACCACTGCGTGCTGAACCCCATCAGCAGCAGCAGTACCCACACCACCACCACCCCGCCAAAGACGTAGCGCTCGGCGCCGGGCGTCGCACGCCACTCGTCGACCATCGCATCGGGCAGCAGCGCAAAGCCCGCCTGCACCGCGATGGCCGAACCCAGTGCCGCCGTGGCCAGGCGCATCAGCGGCTTCTCGAGAAACAGCCCGATGAGCCCCGCGACCAGGCCGATGCCCAGCACCGCCAAGGGCAGCCACGGCTGTGGTTCGACCGACAGCACGGTATAGCCCGCCGCGCCCCCGCCCAACGCCGCGATGAGAAACACGCCGGTACGGTAGAGCCAGTACATGGCAAAGGCGCCGCAGATGCCGCCAACCGCGCCGAGGCCCAACACCCACCACGGGTTGCCCTCGGTCAGAAAGCCGCCCAGCGCCCCGGCCATCGCCCCCGCCAGCAGGAAGCCCGTCAGCGCCAGCATGAAGCGGAAGAGGGGGTAGCCGAGAAAACAGTAGACCAGCCCAATCGCCAGCGCCGCCACCGGCGCCGCCATCACACCGCCCGCGTCGAGGTCGCGTAAAGCCTGTTCGAATGCATCCATGCGCGGCATGATGCCTGCCACGCTGTGGGCAGGCAAGGAAGTGAAGGGCAAGGAAGTGACGGGCAAGAACGGTGACGACGTAAAGCTGCGGCGCATACCCGTCTTGGCGACACGCGTGCCCCAGCAGCCCGTGGCAAAACTCGAACGTGGCCTGCGAACGGCCTTGATGTCGCGACTCGTCGTTGCAAACCCTTGAAAATGCTCGCATTTCCGGCGGCTTTGCGCCTCGATTGGCGACCCCAATTCTCGTTCTCGGCGACACGCGCCTTTTGCCACGGGCTGCTAGCGCGGGGGAAAGACGTGCGGGTTGGTCAGTTGATCGCGGAAGCCGTGCAGTTCGAGCGAATGGTAGGGGTAGTGGTCCCAGGGTGAACGGCCTTCGGCGCGTGGGTCCCCCGTCCTGGCCAGGTGCGCCGCGAGGCGTTGCGATAACCGCACGCGCACCGTTTCATGCTCGGCATGTCCCGCCAGGTTACGCACTTGATCAGGGTCGCTTGGCACGTGGTACAGCTCTTCCGCGGGCCGCTTGCCAAAGCACAGTGCGAACTTGGGGGCGACGGCCGGGTCCTCTTGATGCGCGAGCATCCACGCCTTGGTAGGGCCGCGGTCCACGTCGCCATAAATGCCCTGCGCCGGCGCCGGATAATCTGGCGCACCGGCTGGCCAGCGGTCCGGTTCGTAGTTGCGGATATACAGGTAGTCCGGGGTGCGTATTGCGCGCGAGGGATAGGGCAGTTCGCCGGGCCGGCACACCGTGTGCCGCTCGATGCCCGTGAAGACCGCGTCGCGCTGCGCTGCGTCTTCAGCGCCATAGAGCAACGCCAACAGCGAGCGCCCGGTCATTGTATCGGGCGCGGCGAGACCTGCGACTTCCAAGAAAGTTGGCGCGAGATCCGTCAGATTCACGAACGCGTCGCTGGTCTGCCCACCCTGCAGCCGGTTGCCCCAGCAGATCGCCAGCGGCACGCGCGTCCCATGGTCATAGAGCGTGGTGATGCCGCGCGGCATCTGAATGCCGTTGTCGCTGGTCACGACCACCAGCGTATTGTCCAGCTCACCCATCGCTTCGAGACGGTCAAGCATGCGGCCGAGGTGGCGGTCTTGCCATTCCACCTCGGTGTAGTAGTCGAGAAAATCGCGCCGCACGGTCTCGACATCGGGGAGAAAGGCGGGCACCCGCACGTGAGCGCGTGACGCCTCATCGCCCAGGTCCTCGGGGAAGGGGCGGTGTGGCTCGCGCGCACCGAACCAGAAGCAGAAGGGCTGGTCGGTCTCGCGCTCTTGCAGAAAGGCATCGAAGTTGCCGGCATAATCGAGGCGCGCGATACCGCGCGGTGCCGTACGTTCGCGCAGGCTGTTGTAGGCCACCCCCGCCGGGTCGCGTTCGCGGCCGTGGCTGTCCCATCGGCCCGGCCCCCAGCCCTTACCCGTATAGCCCACATGGTAGCCGGCATCCGCCAGCGCTTCGGTGTAGACCGGCAAGGTGGCTGGAAAGCCACCGTGCAACAGCCCCGCCTCTTCCAGTCGCCACATGTCTTGGCCCGTAAGGATGGCACTGCGCGAGGGGGTGCATGAGGGACACGGTGCAAACGCGTGGCGGCACAAGAGGCCCGCCGCCGCCACGCGGTCGAAAGCTGGCGTACGCACCACGGGGCCGCCCATGGCGCTGCAATGCTCCCACGACTGATTGTCCGTCACGGCGATGAGGATGTTGGGCCGCGCGTTCGCGGTTGGCCCCCCGCGCGCCGCGTGCTGCGGCAGGAGCGCGGCCGCCCCCACGAGCCCCGCCCGCAGGAATTGGCGCCGCGATGCGGTAGGGTTGCAGGTGTTCGCCGGGGTTGTGGCACGTGTTCGCATCGTTGCGTTAGTCCTGTGCGCGGTGTTGGCGCATGCGGCGCTGTCCGCTCCACCGGTAGAGGGGCAGGAAGCGCGGCGCGAGGCTGGGGAACAGGTTGACGAACTGGCTCAACTTCGCCTTGCTGCGCGGCACGTGCACTTCGAGCGGGCGCGCAGCGAGGGCCCGCCGCACGATGGCGTGCTCGATATCTTTCAGGGTGAGAATCTGCAAGCCGCTGTAGAACAGTTCGGCGGCGTCGTTGTGGCGCTGGCGCTGGAACATGGGCGTGTTGATGCTGGCGGGGCAGACCACGGTTACATCGACCCCGCGCGGCCGCAGCTCGAGCGCCGCGGCCAGCGTGTAGGCGCGCACCGCGAACTTCGACGCGCAATAGACGGACAGCCCGGGCGCCGCCACGAGCCCCGCAATCGACGCGATGTTGATGATGTGGCCGCTGCCCTTGTGCACCATGTACTCGGCGGCCACGCGCGTGCCGAACATCACCCCCTTTACATTTACGTCCAGCGTGCGGTCGACCAGCGCGTTGTCGCTGTCGAGCACGGTGGCCGCATCCAGCACGCCGGCGATGTTCAAGAGCGTATCGATATGCCCAAGGGCGGCCACGGCCTCGGGCCAGACACGCTGCCAGGCGGCGCCATCGGTTACGTCGAATGCGAAGCAGTGCACGCGCTCGGGGTCCCAGCCGTCTTCGTGTGCAATCGCGCGCAGGGTGGGCAGGTCGAGGTCGCACGCGGCCACCCAATCGCCCCGCGCCTGTAAGACCCCCGTGAGGTGCCGGCCGATGCCGCTCGCACAACCGGTCAAAAAATGCCGCTGTGTGCCCATAGCCTG
>CAYMLC010000093.1:0-9603 GCA_964390765.1 uncultured Nitrospirales bacterium | reverse complement strand
CCTGTGGAACGCCCTGTACCTGGCCGCCGAGGCGTTCCGCTACGCGGCCACCCGCGACCCCGATGCGCTGGACATGATCCAGACCCTGCTCCACGGCTTCGCCACGCGCATGGCCGTAACCGGCGTCGGGGGCCGCGCCGCCGTCACCCACTTCGAAACGCTCGAGACCTATGGCGTCGCTTCGCTCGTCGGCCTGCAACTCGAGACCGGCCGCACCCACCAGATTCGCGTGCACCTGCGTTTCGCCGGGCGCCCGGTACTGGGCGACCCCGTCTACGGCATCACCGACTTTCGCGGCTGGCAGGTCTCCGGCACCGTGCGCCAGGCCCTGGCCGGGCTGGTCGGCCAGGCGCTGCACGCCGAATCGCTGGGCTTTGACCATCCCACACGCGGCGAACGCATACACTTTCAGGCGCCGCCCAGTCCCGATTTCCAGGCGGCGTGGGACGCCCTGCGCGCGTGGACGCACCCCGAAGGCAGCTAGGGTGGACTCGCCGTGCCCGTAACCTGGACCAGAATTGCACCCACTGGCGGCCGCAGAATTTTGTTCGAGTTTTAACGGGCCGTAAGCACGCCCCAAGTTGCAAAAGCGCGATTGTGCGGTACACTCCGAAGGAGCGCGTGTGGCCGGGGCAGGCCGGCTGCTGACAAAACAGGGATGACACACCATGCAAATGATTACGCGTTGGCGGCCGGGCGTACATCCGGTGGCCGTGCATGCGGTGACGCTGGGGCTGCTCGCCGTGCTGGCCGCTGGTTCTGCCGCGGCGCAAGAGTGGATGCTGGTGAAGCCACACCACGGCGTTTTCTTTGTCGAACAGGAAGACCTGGCCGCGCGTGCCGCAAAACAGATTGCACCCGACCAGACCTTGACCGTCAACGGCCTGACCTGGAACGTGACCTATGCCGACAACGGTGTAGGCTTCAATGACCCGGCGCTGGGCGCCAACCGCCGCGCCCTCTTCGAGAACGCGCTGACCTACATCGCCAACGTACTGAACGAGAACGCCACCATCGACGTCGAGGTCGAGCCCTCGCAACTGGATGGCAGCGGCTTCCTGGCCTCGGCGGGCACCTTCTATCCGGTTGGAGTGCCAGGCTTCTTCGACGGTACGACGCTTGAGCGGGTGAAGAGCGGCATCAAGCCCGCACCGCAGTTGCCCGAGATCTTGGTCACGGTCGACTTTGGCTTCAACTGGAACGAGTCGACCGCACCGCCGGCCAATAACGAATTCGATTTGTTGAGCACGATCGTGCACGAGCTGACGCACGGACTGGGCTTCCTGAGTCTAGGCGACGCTGTCGGCGGCAATTGCACTTATGCAGCGCTCGACCGCTTCATCGTGCGCGGCACGCCGCGCCGCAACCTGTTCGGCGGCACTCCAACCAGCTTCATCGGGCAGCAGCAAGACCTCACCAGTAACGACCTCTTCTACAGCGGCGCGCAGGGCACGGCGCTCTACGGCCAAGGGGTCGAAGCGGGCATCTTCGCGCCGTCGCCGTTCTTGAACGGCAGCACCCTCTCCCACTGGGACACGGGCAACATCGTGGGCGGCGCGGTCATGGAGCACGCCATCGCGCCCGGCGAAGCGGTGCGTGAGTATGCGCCGCTCGAAATCGGCGCGCTGCGCGACCTCGGCTACGTCAACGCGGCCACGCCGCAGCAGGGCGGCTTCACCTTGGCCGTCAGCACCTCGGGCCAGGGCACCGTCACGCGCTCGCCCAACCAGACCACCTATGCGCCCGGCACCGTGGTCACGCTGACCGCGGCACCGGCCGCCGGCTTTACCTTCACCAACTGGGTCGGCAACGTCGCCGACGTGAACAGCCCCGCCACGACCATCACCATGAATCAGAACGAAGAGGTGACCGCCGTCTTCACCGCGACGAACCCCGCGCTGACGATCAACGTGCAGGGCCAGGGCACGGTGTCGGCATCGCCGCCCGGCCCCACCTACACGCCCGGTACGGTGGTTACCCTTACGGCGAGCCCGGCTCCGGGTGCGGCCTTCAACAGTTGGGTCGGCAACGTTTCCAACACGCTGAATCCCGTCACCACCATCACCATGAATCAGAACGAAGAGGTGACCGCCGTCTTCACGCAGCAGTTGCCGCCGGCGCTCGCCGCCTTCCCGGCCAACCGCAACATCGACTTCGGCGAACTGGCTATCGGCATGACCGAGGTCGCCACCCTGACCGTGAGCAACACGGGCGGCGGCACGTTGACCGGCAGCGCCGTGGAAGGCTCACCCGCCTACAACATTCTGGGCAATGCCAACTTCTCGCTCAGCCCCGGCCAGAGCCAGGGTATCCAGTTGCAGTTCGCGCCCACCGAGGCCGGCGTGGCCAATACCGTCGTCGTCCTCAACAGCAACGGCGGTAGCGTGCAGTTCAACGTAACCGGCACCGGCGCCGGCACCCTGGCCGCGTGCGGCGGTGGCAGCGGCGGCGCAGCCAACCCCTGGGGCGACGTGGCCATCGTGCTCGGCGTCGCCGGCGGCCTGCTGCTGCTCACCCAGCGCCGGCGTCTGGCGCTACGGCCCTACCGCTACTAAACACACCCCAACGCCTGTGCGCGCGGGACCTTCTCATCGCAGCGGGTCCCGCGCTTTCGTCTAGTAGCCCGCGTGACTACGCACGCCGCCGCGTGGTAGCTTCCTGCGCCAAACACAGGAGGATTCCCGCGATGCGAACTGCGCTGTGGCTTGGCGTTTTCGGTGTATTGGGCAGTGCCGCCGCCGCGGCTGAATGGCAGCCGCTCTTCAGCGACGACCTCGAAGGCTGGACCGCGCTCGGCGGCGAATGGACCCTCGAAGACGGCGTGGTCTCGGGCACGGCCGGCCCCGGCGAGAACACCTTTCTGCTGTACGAGCGGCCCTTCGGCGACCTCGAGTTCGAGGTCGAATGGCGCACACCGGTACCCACCAACGGCGGCGTGCAATTCCACTCGCACTGGCTGCCGCAACTGCCCTACGAACCCGATGGCCCGCGGCTCATGTACGGCTACCAGGCCAACGTCGAGACGCGTCAGCGCACCGCTTCCGGCCGGCTCATCGACGAGAACGGCCGCGGCCCCCTGGCCGAGACCCCGCGCGAGGCGGCGATGACCTTGAAGCAGCGTGACTGGAACACGATGCGCGTGGTCGCGCAGGACGGTGTGATCGAGGTCTACCTGCACGACGTGCTCGCCCACCGCACACGCGATGAAGCCTACAACCACGGCTACATCGCCCTGCAGAGTTTTGCCTTCGAGCAGGAAGAACCGGTGGCCGTCGAATACCGCAATCTGCGCGTGCGCGACCTCGGCGCCACAGAGGAGTGGACCGCGCTGTTCGACGGCGAATCGCTCGACGGCTGGAAGGTCTGGGGCACCGAAGAGTGGACGGTGCAGGACGGCATCATCGAAGGGCGCAGCGGCCCCGATGAATCGGAAGGTTACCTGGCCACGGAAGAGACCTGGACCGACTTCCACGTGCGCGGCGAATACCGCACGCTGGGCGACGGCAACTACGGCCTCTTCTATCACGCCACCATCACGCCGCGTGAAGATGGCTACCCGGTTATCGCGGGCGTGCAGGGCGAAGTCGCGCCCGGCTGGCCCAGCAACAGCGGCTGGCTCTACGAGAGCTACGAGCGCGGCTGGCTGGTCGAGCCCGACATGAGCGTGATCCCTGCGTTCGCACAACGCCCCGGCGAGTGGAACCGCATCGAGATTCGCGCCATCGACAATGATGTGACCACCTGGGTCAACGGCATCCGCGTGGTCGACTTCGACGACCCCGAACCGCAACTCACCGAAGGCAGCTTCGCCCTGCAATTGCACACCGGCGGCGCCGAAGGCATTCAGTGGCGCGCGCTCGCGGTGAAGCCGCCCGCCGGGGAATAGCGGCTGACGCCAGGAACGGCGGCTGACGCCAGGAGATAGCGGCGGACGCCGTCCAACCGCCGGGGTTCGCGTGCATGGCCAATTACTACGAAGCGGTCTACCGCCTGGTGCGCGCCATACCCCGTGGCCGCGTGATGACCTATGGCCAGGTGGCCGCCGCACTCGGTCAGCCACGCGGCGCGCGGGCCGTGGGCTATGCCTTGCGCGTGTGCCCGGCCGACGTGCCCTGGCAGCGCGTCATCAACCGGCACGGGCAAATCAGCCGGGGCGGACAGCCCGAGCGCCCCAAGCAACAGGCCGCGCGCCTCACGCGCGAGGGCGTGGCCTTCGATGCGGAAGGCCGCTGCGACCTCACCCGCTACCAGTGGCACCCGCCCGCGCCGGAGGCCTGGCACTTTGAGGGCAGTGTCGATTTCCCCTTTCGCTAGCCGCCCGGGAATGCGCCTCCAGGCACGTGTCTTTTCCCTAAAGGAGCGACCATGCCCGTTCTACAACCCTTCGTCCCCACTGCATCGGATATCGACATGAGCCGTCTACAAACGCTGCACGACGTTCTGCACCAACAGCATATCGACGCCATTGCGCTCTCGGCCGGGCCCACACTCACCTGGCTTACCGGCGCCCCCTTCGAGGCACACGAGCGCCTCTTCCTCGTCATCGTGCCCTATAACAGCGTGCCCGTCGTGCTCTTGCCCGCCATCGAAGTCGACCGCTGGAACGCCACCGTCAGCTTCGAGTGCGAAGTCGTCTCGTGGGACGATGCGCACGGCTACGAAGCCGCCCTCGCCCAGACCTCGCGCCGCCTGCCGCCCCCACGCACCGTCGCCATCGAACACGGCATCATGCGCGTATTCGAATACGAAGCCGTGAAGCGCATCTGCCCGACGGCGCGCCTCGCCGAGGCCAAGCCGCTGGTGCGCGCCCTGCGCGGCCGCAAGGACGAACACGGTATCGCCGCCACGCGCCGCGCCGTCGAGATTACCGAGCGCGCACTCGGTGCCTGTGTCAACGAGGTACAGCCCGGCATGACGGAACGCAGCGTCGCCGCACGGCTGACCGCGCTGCTGCTCGAAGGCGGCGGCGAGACGATTCCCTTTGGCCCCGTCGTATTGAGCGGGCCGCGCAGTGCCCTGCCGCACGGCACCGTGACCGACCGCGAAATCGCGCCCGGCGACTTCCTGCTCATCGATTGCGGCGTCACCTTTTCCGGCTATCACAGCGACATCACGCGCACCTTCGTCGTGGGCGGCGAGCCCGACGCCGAGCAGCAGCGCATCTACGAAGCGGTGCAGGCCGCCAACGAGCGCGGACGCGACGCGTGCGGCCCCGGCACCACGCCACACCTCATCCACCACGCCTGCCAGGACGCCCTGCGCGCGCCGGAATTCAGCGCCTACGCCCGCCACCGCACCGGCCACGGCATCGGCCTCGAGATTCACGAGCCGCCCTCGGTCGTGCGCGGCAACCGTGACCCCATCGAGCCCGGCATGATCATCACCATCGAGCCCGGCCTCTATCGCGAGGGCTGGGGTGGCGTGCGCATCGAAGACGACGTGCTCATCGCCGAGGCGGGCGCCGAAGTCCTCAGCCAGTTCCCCCGCACGCTGCGTGTGCTGGGCGCGTAAGCGCACCACCCGCGCGGACCCGGCGCGCGCTGCAACGCAGCCGCACCAGGGGTGAACCGGCGATGGGCGCCGGCGGAGCACCCCGTGAACCACCTGACCGATGCCGCCGGCTGGCGCTGGCCGCATTTCGCGCTCGACGAATTCGCCTGCCACTGTATCGATAACGGCGAGCGTTACCCCGCCTGCGAAGGCGCACGCGTGCATCCCGCGCTGCTCGACCTGCTCGAAAGCCTGCGCGCCGCGTGTGGCAACCGTCCGCTCGTCATTACGTCCGGCTATCGCTGTCCGCGCCACAACGCCGCGATCGGCGGTGTATCCAACAGCCAACACCTGCTCGGCAACGCGGCCGACATCGTGGTGGCCGGGGTCAGCCCCGCCCGCGTCTACGCCATTGCCGACGAGCTGCTGGGCGATGCCGGCGGCGTGGGCCGCTACGCCCGCTTCACCCATGTCGATGTGCGCGGCTGGCGCGCCCGGTGGCGCGGTTAGGGCGTATCGCCAGACGCGTGGGGCGCCGCGGCCGCCGCGCCGGGCGCGAGTTGAAGCGGGGTCGCCTGCGCGTCGATGTGTACCGTCACCGCGCGCCCCGCATCGCTCCAGTTCTCGAGGAAGACCTGCGGTGCGGGGCCGCTGGCGGTGAAATGCAGGGCGTGTGGGTCGAGGCGTTCTGCCCGCACATCGCGCAGGCGCAGGTAGAAGCCGTGCACATAGGCCTGCATGCGCGGCGCATAGGCGAGGGCCGCGCGGTTACTCAGCACATGAACGCCGAACACCGTGTCGCCCTCGGCGCGGGCCACGGTGTACAGCGGCTCGGCATTCAGCGCGTCGAGCATGCCCTGCACGCGCACCGCGCTGCGCGTGTCGACCACCAGGTGGAAGGCGCCTTCCGCGTCTACGAAGCGCTGCATCAGGGGCTCGGCCCGGTCGAGCGGTGGCGCCACACGCATGGTGTTCAGCCAATACTGCACGGCGTAGGGCGCATACACGTGGGTCAGCGGAAACTCCGCGCCCAGCTCGTTTCTTATCGCGAGGGCCATGGCGCGCACGGCGCGTGCGCTCACATTGTCCGGCTTCTGCGCGCGCACGGAATGTTCTGTAATCGCGAACAGCGCTAGCGCCACCACACTTAGGGCCGCCGCCAGCCGCCACGCGCCGGGCGCCCGCAATGCGCCCCACAGCCGCACCGCCTCGCGGCCCGCACACAGCGCCACCACCGGCAGCAGCGGATAATAGAGGTCCATCCGCTTGTGCGTGGCCAGCGAAAAAACAACCAGCCCCACCAGGAAATACGCGGCGATAAAGCGCTCGAAGGCACGGGTCTCGGTATCGGGCGCCGGATGGCGCACGATACGGTACAGCCCGTAGTAGCCCAGCAGGCTCCAGGGCAGATAGCGCGTGAGCATGTAGAGGAAGGGCTTGAACACCGACAGCGGTTCGAACCCGCCGCCCACCGCATGCCCCACCAGCTCGCGGCCCAGCATGTGATCAACGACCGGCTGGCCGCCTTGCCACACCGCCGCGCCGAACCAGCCCAGCGTCAGGGCGAGAAACAACAAGAGACCGGCCACATGCACGGGCCACATGCGCCGTGGCGGACCCGGTGGCGGACCCCCGGGCCGGGCGCTGAACCGCTCCCACACGCGCGACAGAAAACCGCCCGCCGCCAGCAGCGGACCCAACGGCCCCTTGGTCAATGTGGCCAGCGCCGCCAACAGCCAGAAGCCCAGCCACGCGCGCGCGCTGCGCCGCCGCCACGCCAGATACGCCAGCACCAACGCGCCGAACACGGTCAACACAAACAAGGGATCGGTGCGGAAGAGCGCCAGTTGGCGGTAGCTGGTGTTGGACCCCAGATAGAAGAGTGCGGCCCAGAAGCCGACGGGCGCACCAAAGAAGCGCCGCCCCACGCCATAGACCAGCAGCGTGACCCCCAGCACCGCCAGCGCACTCGGCAGCGCCAGCGCCCAGCGGCTCAGCTCGCCGTCATGGGCCCATACGCCCGCCACCGCCAGCCAGGTATACAGCGGCGGTTTCGACATCGGCTCGCCAAAGGCGCTGCGCTGCACCAGCCATTCGCCATTGCGCACGGCGTCCAAGACATAGGCCGCCGGCTTCTCCTGGTCGCGGTCCTTGTCCATCAGGTCGAAGGGGCCCGTCAGCCGCACCAGGCACAACGCAGCCCAGACAAGCGCCAGAAAAACCAGGGCAAAGCGCGGCTGCTGAATCGACGGCATGGTGTGGCCCCCCCCCGCTGCGTACGCCGTCTACTGCGCGTACACCACCCACCGCTCCTCGGCGGGCAGGCGCATGGGCGCACCCAGGTCAAACCGGGTCTCGGCCCACGCGCGCAAGCACGGCACCGCCACGCGCCCGGTGCCCGCGGCCGCATCCAGCACGCGCGCCCCTTCTGCTATCCCGAGCGCGCGCATCAGCTTGCCCGCCAGCGCCGCATCGATCTGCGTGCCGTGGCGGTCGTCGTAGACGCGCGCATTCTGTGAGCAGTCGACCGTCATCGCGCCACGACGCTAGGGGGAAAGGCCGTTGCGCTTCAAGCCGGTGCGCGTGCGGTGCGCCACCGCCGCACCAGCACCCACCATCCAGCCACCAGCAACAGCGTCAGCCCGGCCGGCGCTACCACCAGCAGGCCCCGCTCGAACCACAGCGTCGTGTGGCTGCCGTGGCCGGCGTTCCAGGCGGCCGCCGCCGCCGCACACCCGCCCGGGTGCTTGCTCACGGCAATGTCGATACCTTCCGCATAGATGCGGTCGCACGCGTCCCACAGCACTTCTTCGAAGAAGCTGCGCGGCCAGGCATTCGCCGAGGCCAGCTTGCCCGCCGCCTGCACGCGCGCCACCACATCCGGCCGCAGCAAGGCGCCATCCAGCTCGATGACCACGAGGCGCGGGTCATTCACCTCGAGTATCCACGCGAGGTCGGTCTCGGTCGCCGGCTTGAACAACAGCGCCACCTGCGCATCCTGCGTGCGCGCCAGTTCATAGCGCAGCCGGTCCGATTTACACTGGAAGTACACCCACGCGTGCGCTCCGTACTGGCCCACCAGCGCCATCGCCGGCGCAATCGAGGCGTGGTCCTTGAACTCCGCATTGATGACCACACGCCCATCGGCCCACTGCAGCACCTCCTCGAAGGTCGGCACCGCCCACTGGCCGCCCACCTCGCAGGTGCGCACCTCGGCCAGTGTCATCTCCGCGATTTCCCCGGTGCAGCCCGTCGTACTGGCCTTGATGGAAGGGTCGTGATACACCACCGCCACGCCGTCGGCCGTGGTCCGCAGGTCCATCTCGATGATGTCGGCGCCTGCCGCGCGCGCGCGCTCGAATCCCGCAATCGTGTTGCCGTCGGCGCGCACACTGCTTCCGCGATGCCCCGCCGCCGAGAACCCGGCCAGCCGCTCGCGCAGGGTGGGGGCGTCCGCATCGGCCGGTGCCGCCACGCCCACCCCCAGCACAGCCCACCACACCAGACACCCGACCGCCCAAGCACGACACCCGACCGCCCATGCACGACACCCGACCGCCCATGCATGCGCCATGCCGCACTTCCCTCGCTTGCCGTGTACGCTACCGGTAGAATAAGGGGGGCATACCCCTCGTTCTACATTCGTTTCCGTGACCCGCATTGCGCGATACCCTATCCAGCCGCCGGCCCGGCGGCAGAACGGCCCCTCGCGGGGTCAATACGCGATAGGGGGCGCCGCCGGGACAGCCGTATAATAATACCTCGCAAGGACTTAATGCACATGACCACCTCCTCGCAACCGGCCATCGCCCCGCGCCTGCCCCTCATCACCGCCAGCCTCGCGCTCGTGTGGCTGCTCGCGCGCACCGTCTACGCCTACGCCGTGCCACAGCCGCCCGATGCCCTCGCCCTGGCCGCGGCGCTGCAAGCCCAGCAACTGGCCTACACCTTTCTAGCGCTGCTCGGCGTGCTGCTGCACGTGTGCATGGTTGTGCTCTTCCTCGTGCTGGCGCGCGGCGTACTCGGCAAGTTCGGCCGCGGCGGCATCACCTCGGCCCTGTGCACGCTGCTCTTCGCCCTCACCAGCGTGCCCGCCCACTTCTCGCAGGTCAT
>CAYMLC010000092.1:0-9608 GCA_964390765.1 uncultured Nitrospirales bacterium | reverse complement strand
CTTCCTGGTTACCCGACATTATCTCAACCGGTTCGGAGGTGCCGAAAGGGTGTTGCACCAACAACTCGATAAGGGTAAAGCCCCGTGCTGGATTGCGCCGGCTGTGCATGGAACGGTACTCCGTGGGTAGGTGAACGCACCCCGATGCGTCCATGCGCGAGAGCTTAGCCCGCTATTGCGAGCAGATTGTTAAGGCACCGCCTACGGCCGTCCCGGGCGGTAGCTGTCTTCGGTGCTGGCGTCGGGCAGGTAGGCATAGCCGGCGCTGTTGAAGAACTGGATCAGGCGCAGCAGTTCGGACAAGGAAATCTGCCAGTCCTGGCTGTCGTAGTCCGAGTTGTGCGCGCAGCAGGCAGTGTCGGCGCCGCCGGGGGCGTAGCCGTCTTCGCTCTCGCTATCGCAGCCCAGGCTGCCGGTGTTGAAGAACTGGATGACGCGCAACAACTCGGACAGCGAGACCAGGTTGTCGGCGTCTTGGTCGGCCGTGTGGCGGGGCTTTGGGTCGCACAGCGGCGGCAGCGGCAGCACCACGAAGATGCGCGCCCCTTCATTGTCGAGCTCGTCGGACTCCGCGACCAGGTTACCCGGGTCAATCGCGATGGTGCCCGCATACTGCGCTGTAGTCAGCGGACGGCTGGTGGTTTGCACCGTCACCTGTTCGCCGGGTGCGAGTGCGGGCAAGGGCACCGGGTCGATGTTGGTGGCGCCGCTGAGGCGGATGAGGACCTCGGTTGCGGGGGAGCCGACGGGGCCATTGTTCTCGATAACTGCCGTACCCTCTACCCGTGCATCGGCGCGTGGCGTGGGCGGGCCCACTTCGAACATGACGATGCGGAGATTGGGCAGCAGCGTGCCGCCGTCGGTGTTCAGCGCCAGGGCGGACAGCGCCGTCCAGGCGGTGATGGCGATGAAAATCAGGGCGGGCGCCGTGCAGGTACTGCGCGTCACGGGGATACTCCTTGCTCGCGAGGCGGACTCAGTCGCCAGCACGCACCATGGTGAGCGTGTAGTCCGTGCCATCGATGGATACTGTTAGCGTATCCTCATCTTCGCGTTCAAGGATAATGCGAACGGCGCCCTCTTCGCCGTCGCCCCTCACGAACAGCGCGCCCAATACGGCCTGCTCTTCGGTGAAGGCCCACTCGCCAAGGCTGCTGCCGCCCTGGTTGTCGGCCGATGCGGAGAAGAACGTGTCCTGATTCTTGCTGTGGCCGAGGAGCGATGTGCCGTTCTTGCCGGGTTCTGTGGCGGTCCACGTAATCACCATGCCGGGATGGGTCCACACGATTTCCCAGCGGTGCGTCTGGCCGCCGGTGGCTTCGTCGACCCAGGTGCCGAGCAGCAAGTCCCAGCCCGTTTCTTCGAGTGTGTCGCCCAATTCACCGGTATAGGCGGTGGGGGCCAGGGCGAGCAGCATGGTGAGGGCGGTAAGGCAGATAGCGTGTTTCATGGGGGTTCCTCCCGTTGGCGGCAGGTACACCGCTTCCCGTGCGCGTATTCGTTGTTCTGGCAGCGGCACCTTGACAGTGTGTCCGAAACGGGGTACGCTAACCACTGAACGGAGTTTCAGTAATGGCCGAGCCCCGCATTTTGCATATCGATATGGACGCCTTCTTTGCCGCGGTCGAGCAACAGCGCGACCCGCGCCTGCGCGGCAAGCCGGTTATTGTGGGCGGCGATAGCGAGGATTGGCGCGGGGTGGTGTCGACGGCGTCGTACGAGGCGCGGGTCTTTGGCGTGCACTCGGCCATGCCCCTGGCGCAGGCGCGGCGGCTGTGTCCGCATGGGATTTATCTGCGCGGCGACTTTGCGCGCTATCAGGCGGCGGCGCAAGAGGTGCGCGGCGTGCTGGACACGGTGTCGCCGCGGGTGCAGCCGGCGTCGATCGACGAGGCGTATGTGGATGTGACGGGTTCGCAGCGCTTGTTCGGCGGCGACGATGCAATCGGAGCCTATGTGAAGGACGAGATTCGCGCGCGCACGGGGCTGCCCTGCACGGTGGCGATAGCGCCGAACAAGCTGGTGGCGAAGGTGGCCTCGGGCGAGGCGAAGCCGGATGGCTATCGCCGGATTGGAGCGGGGGAGGAGGCGGCCTATTTGGCGCCGTTGCCGGTGCGCAAGTTGCCGGGTGCGGGGCCGAAGGCATGCGAGTTGCTCGAGGCGCTGGGCGTGCTGACGGTGGGGCAGTTGGCGGCGGTGCCGCTGGCGATGCTGGAGCGGGTGTTTGGCGCACAGGCGGCGGTGGGGCTGCAGCGGGCGGCACGGGGGGAAGGGGTGGCCGAGGTGAGCACGGAGCACACGCCGAAGTCGATCAGCCGCGAGACGACCTTCGAGCGCGACCGCATCGACTGGGTGGGCATCGAAGAGGTGCTGGCGTACCTGGCCGAGCGCGCGGCGTATCAGTTGCGCGAGGAAGGACTCGAGGCGCAGCGGGTGACCTTGAAGGTGCGCTACGCGGACTTCGATACGCGCACCTTCGCGGCCACGCTGCCGGTGCCCAGTTGCCTGGACTACGACATCGCCACGGTGCTGCGGGGGCTGGTGCCGAAGGCGCGGGCACGGCGGGCGCGCGTGCGGCTGGTGGGGGTGTGCCTGGGCGCGCTGCGCCACAACCAGCATCAGATGCAGTTGTTCGACGGTGCGCGCACGGAGAAGTGGGAGCGCGTGCTCGAGCAGGTAGACGACGTGCGTCATCGGCTCGGCTTTGAATATGTGCGGTTTGGGCGCTCGCTCAACCTGGGACGCGCGGTGCGGCTGGCCACACCGTCGCTGTCGCGCTAGGGGCACGCCGCCATGCCGCCGCTACGCTATCTGATAGGGCTCGCGCCCCTCGCGGTGCAGATAGCCGTTCGCCTCGTCGTCGTCGATAAAGCGCTCGGTCTGCGGATTCCAGCGCAGGTGGCGCCCGGTCCACCGCGTGATGTTGCCCAGGTGGCACATCGTGGTCGACCGGTGGCCCCTGGCGACATCGGCAATGGGCTGCTGGCGCGAGCGCATGCAGTCGAGAAAGTTCTTCATGTGGTTGTCGCTGCGTTCGAGCGCCGTCTCGCCCGGCTTGATGGCCGGCGACAGATCCGGCTCGCCCGCTTCGACCTTCCAACTGCCGCGGTCCACACGCAGGGTGCCTTCACTGCCTTCGAACAAGCCGCCGCCGCCGTCGCCCTTGTCGTCGAACTTCACCACCGTACCATTGGCGTACTTCATGGAAATCGGCGCGAACACGCCTTCGCCCTCGGGCCACATTTCGACCGGGCCGCTCTCGTCCATGCCCAGCGCCCACTGAATCTGGTCGAGGCCGTGCGCGCCCCAGCCGGTCATCTCGCCGCCGCTGTACGGGCGATACGAAATCCAGCCCAGCCGCCGGTCTTGCGCGTCGCGGCGGCCTTCGGCGCGCGGCAGATACAAATCGATGTGATAGGGGCGCGGCTCGGTCTGGCCACACCAGGTGTCCCAGTCGAGGCCATCGGGTACCGGCTGTTCGGGCAAGGCGCAATCCCACGGGCTGGGATAGTTCGCGGCGTGCACGGTGTGAATCTCGCCCAGGCGTCCATTGCGAATCCACTCGCACGCTTGCCGGTTCTCATCCATGCTGCGTTGCTGGCTGCCCACCTGCACCACGCGGTCGTGCTTGCGCGCGGCCCCTACCAGCAGTTGGCCTTCACGTATCGTAAGCGTCATCGGCTTTTCGATGTACACGTGCTTGCCCGCTTCCATGGCGTGCAGGCTGGGCAGCGTGTGCCAGTGGTCCGGGGTGGCCACGAGTACGGCGTCGATGTCGTCGCGTTCCAGCATCTCGCGGTAATCGGTATAGGGCGTGGCGTCGCGCAGCATCGGCAAGCGCTGCAGTTCTTCCAGGCGTCCACGGTGCACGTCGGCCATCGCCACGAGTTCGGCTTCGCGCCGCGGCACCAGCATGATCTGGCGCATGCGCCGCCCCATGCCGATACAACCCAGGCGCACCCGCTCGTTCGGGCTGGCGTGCAGCAATCCCGACGGCAGGATAAACGGTGCCGCCACCGCGCCGGCGGTCTTGAGAAAGCCGCGTCGTGTGGTGCGGGTGTGTTGCACAGGATTCGTCTTAGAGGGGGTGCTCTTGTTCATGCCGCCTCGCGGCGCTCCGTTCCCGGAGCGCGGTTGCCCTTGCTTGCCCTGCGTAGTATAGCCTGCAGCCGGTTGTCACACGAAAGGAGGGCAAAATGGGCATAAGCATCGCACTGGCCGTCGGGGCACTGTTGGCGCAGATCTCGGACGTGCCGGAACTGGCACTGGAACGCAGCGAAGCCGGGGTGCGCGTCTTGATTGCGGGCGAGCATTTCACGACCTACAAGACCGAAGAGGACTTGAAGTACCCCTACTTCTACCCGGTCAATGGGCCTGCCTCGGGCGAGAGTGTGACCACGGCCGGCACCCAGCCGTGGCCGCACCACAGTTCACTCTTCTTTGGTTGCGACAAGGTGAACGGGGGCAACTACTGGCAAAGCGGCAACCGCCGCGGCCAAATCGTGAGCGAGGGGGTAACCTTGCTGGAAGACAGCGGCCCGCGCGTAGGCTGGCGCGATGCCGCACTGTGGCGCGAGCCGGGCGATGATCCCACCTTGCGGGATGAACGGGAAATCTGGGTGAGCGCACCCGATGCCACGCGACGCTTCATCGATATCGCCATCACGCTCACGCCACTGGTCGAGGTAACCATCGAGAAGAGCAACCATGCGCTGTTCAGCGCGCGCATGACGCCTGCCCTCAGTGTCGACGGCGGGGGTACCCTCGTGAATGCGGCGGGCGCGCGCGGCGAAGCGGAAACCTTTGGCGCACATGCACCCTGGATGGCGAACTACGGCACGCATCATGGCGAGACCGAAGGCCTCGCCATCCTGCAACACCCGCAGAGCACCTGGCGTGATGCGCCGTGGTTTACGCGTGACTATGGCTTCTTTTCGCCGACGCCGATGAACTGGCTCGAGGCACCGCTGGTCCTGCTACCGGGCGAGCCCGTGCGCCTGTACTACCGTGTGGTCGTCTTTCAGGGCGACCCGGGCGCGGCCGATATTGCCGGTGCCTACGCGGCTTTCGCCAGCCAGCCCATGCCGGACCCCGCGCCTTAGCCAGCGTCAGGAGGCGGGCGCCGACTGTGCCTGGCGCAGTTGACTCAACAACTCGTTGGCCGTCTGAAAGCGGTCGTTCGGCGACTTGGCCACGCACTTCATCACGATTTGGTCGATGCCGGCCGGCACCTCTGGCACCTTGGCACTGGGCGGGTCGGGCGTCTCGAACTGCTGGCGCTGCAAGACGTCGCCATCCGAGAACACGGTCTCGCCTGTCAGCGCTTCGTGCAGCACCAGGCCCATGGCGTAGATGTCGGTACGCAGGTCCACATCTTCTCCGCGCGTCTGCTCGGGCGACATGTAGCACGGCGTGCCCATCACCACGTTGGTGGCGGTCATGCGGTTGTCCGCACCCTTGGCCAGGCCAAAGTCCATCAGCTTTACGAGGCCGCCCTTCGCGATGATGATGTTGTCGGGCTTCACATCCCGATGCACAATCCCGGCACGGTGAATCGCCTCGAGCGCCGCGCAGGCCTGGCCCACGATACTGACCGCCTCCCGCACCTCCAGCTTGCCCTTCTGGCGCAGGTATCGGTGCAGGTTCGGCCCGTCCACATACTCCATGGCAATGTACGAGCGCCCCTCTTCCGGGCTCACGTCGTAGACACTCACGATGTTCGGGTGGCTGACCTTGGCCGCCGCGCGCGCCTCGCGTATGAAGCGCTGCCGGTACTCTTCATTGCCATCCAGCAGACTGCCGAGAAACTTCAACGCCACCGGCCGGTCCAGCTGCGTGTCGTGCGCCTTGTACACCACGCCCATACCGCCGCGGCCCAGTTCGGCCTCGATGCTGTAGCGCTTGCCCAGTGCGTCTTCCACCGCCTGCGCCATGCCCGGCTGGCCCTGGCCCAAGACCGTGGGGCCGCCCGCCGCGGTGCGTGCCCCGCCATCGGCGGCCACCATGGAAATGCGCGATTCAATGTTCGACAGGCGCGCCGATACATCGCGGAAGCCCATCTTCACGGCGCGAATCTTCCGCAGGAAATCGCGCGACTTCTCCAGGTCGCCCAACTGCTCGTAGGCCAGCGCCAGCATCCAGAAATAGTTGATGTTCTCATCGCGCACGCGCTGCCCCATCAAGTGGTTTTCCAGCGTCGCCACGCAATGTCCGTAGTCGTGCATCTCGTAGAACGCGCGTCCCAGCAGATTGCGCGACTCGTCGAAGTTCGGGTCGTCTTCCGGCACCTGCTGCAGCATGGGAATCGCCTTCTCCCAAGCCTTCGCATGCACCAGCGCCAGGCCTGCGCCGTAGTACGCGCCCCCCTTCTCGTAGCAGGCCGCCGCGCGCAGCGGGTCGTTCGCTTTGCTGAAGCAGTCGCCCGCGCGCCGCATATCGCCGCCGCCTTCGAAGGCCATGCCCGCTTCCTTCCAGCGGCCTAACTGTGCGTAGTAGCGCGCGCCAATCAACTGGGCGTCGCGGTCGCGGCCGGCTTCTTTCAGCGCGTGCATGGCTGCTTCCAGCTTGCCGGCCTTCAGGTACAGGTCGCCCGCCTCGCCCGGCCGGCCCGCTTCGCGCAGCAGGGCTGCGGCCTCCTCGTGCCGCTCGGCGTTGGCAAAGCGCTGCGCCACCAGCGCCTTCAGCGTGTTGACCTCCTCCGCCGTGGTCTTCGCCGTGGCGGCCTCGTTGCGCAGCAGCGCGGCACAGGCCGCCGCCACTTCGGCCTGCCGCGCAACGGGGTCATCGGTCGTCTCGAGATAATTGCGATAGGCCTGCAGCGCCTGCGGATAGCGCTTCGCCTTGGCCAGGGCGTCGGCCGCCTCGGGCGCCTTGTTCGCCTTCTCAAAGGCCTTCGCCGCCGCGCGCCATCGCTTGGTTTCCAGGTAGAAGCGGCCGGCCGTCTCGTATTCGCCCACGCGCTCGAGCAGCCGTGCCGCCTTGGCGGTGTTCCCCGCCTTCGCGTGTTCCATGGCCGCGCGCTTCTTGTCTCCCGCTTTGGCGAACCATTTCGCGGCGTCGCGCGGCTGGTTCAGTTGGGCATAGACTTCGCCCATCCGGTCGTAGCGTTTTTCCCGCTTCAGCTTCGCGATGGCCGCCTTCGTATTGCCGGCCGCCATCACGCTGTCGGTGAACGCCGAGTCCTGCACTTTGCCCTCGACCGTCAGCGGTTCGTTCAGCAGCTTGTCTTCCTGCTTCACGAATTTGCGGTAGAGGTAGCGCAGTCCTATCCACGTCTCATAAATCGCGAGCAGCAAGGCCAGCAGCACGGCCAAGCGCAGGCCATTGCCCCACAGCCAGTTGCCCAGCGGCAGATTAAACGCGTTCGCGATCCACCCCGCCGGTATGCCCAGCCACTGATTCCAGATCGTCTGAAGCCACTGCACCGCTCAACCTCCCCAAGTCGTCCGCTGCCTGGCCCGCATCCTACGGATTTGCTGTGCCCGGCTCAATGTAAGCCGCTGTATGCGCGGGCTTTACGTGCCCGCGCGCGGTTGGCTATGCTCTCGCGCATGTCCGCACCCGCCATCATCCGGCGCTGGCTGCGCCGCCTCGGCTGCGCCACGCTGCTTCTCATCCTCGTTGTGTGCGCGCTCGTGCTGGGCGCGCTCACGCCTGCCCTGTATCAGCGCCTTGTGGCCTTTCCCGCTGCCGAGGCCGATTGGCAGGCCCTGCGCGAGGCGCGCCAGCCCACAGAACTCGACACCGGCTACCAGGACTTCAAGGGGGTGTGCCACACCCATAGCCTGCTCAGCCATGATTCCGAGATGCCGTTCGAGCAGATTCTCGAAGCTGCCCACACGGCCGACCTGTCCTTCGTGATGCTGACCGACCACTGCTCAGGCGGCAAGGGCGATTTCTCGAAGCAGTGGTCCGGCATGTACGAGGGCGTGCGTTTTATCCGCGGGTTCGAATTGAGCAGCGGCTACCTCGTGTGGGGCCTGCCCGAAGGTAGTGTGCTGCCCTGCCACCTGCAGCCCGAGCTGCTGACGCGCCGGGTCGAGGAACTGGGCGGCCTCTTGTTCTTCGCCCATACCGAACAGCCGCGGCCGTGGGGCCTGCCGGGTGTACACGGCATGGAGATTTACAACATCCACACCGACCTGATTGACAGCTACGGCGACTTGCCCTGGCTGGGGCCGCAAATCCTGCTCACGATTGGGCCCTGGCCCGACCACGCCTTCCGCCTGCTGTACGACAAGCAGACCGCTATCGTGGCGCGCTGGGACGCCATCAACCAAGAGCGCCCCTTTGTCGGCATTGCCGCGAACGATGCGCACCAGAACGTGGGCATCGTGCTCAGCTATACCGAAGACGAGCGGCTGCGCGTGCGAGAACTGGCACCGGGCGACGAGCCCGAAGATATCGAGCTGAGCCTGCTGACCCGCGGCCTGCTGCGGCTATTCTTCGGGCCACTCGAGCCTGGCCGTGAGCTTTGGCGCCTCAACCTGGACCCCTATCCGCAGAGTCTGCGCTTCGTCAATACGCACCTGCTGGCCACCGAAAACACGGAGGCGGCCTTGTTGGAGGCGCTGCGCGCTGGCCGTTCTTACGCCGCCTTCAACATGATCGCCGACGCGCAGGGTTTCGCCGTGGTGGCCGACAACGGGGCGGCCCGCGCGACCATTGGCGAGACGCTGCCGTGGCAGGCCGGGACTGTCCTGGAAATTGCATCGCCGCATGTAGCGCGCCTGCGCATCTTGCGCGATGGCGAGCCTATGCACGAGGCCGAGGGCCATGCGACGCGCTGGTCCGTTTCGGCGCCCGGGCGCTACCGGGTGGAGGCAGCGGTATACGTGGGCGGCGAGTGGGTGCCGTGGGTATATACCAATCCGATACGCGTGGCGGCCCCCGCCGCGGCGGGCGCTTGATTCAATCCACCAGAAATGGCAGCATTCAGGGGTTGTACGGGCGTGGGTGCGCGGAAGGTGCGGCTGTATAAACCTTGTTAGGGGCATGGGATAGCGGTGAGACTCGCCATCATTTCCGATATCCATGCCAACCTCGAAGCGCTGACGGCCGTCTTGGAACAGATTGATGCGATGGGGGTCGACCACATCTTCTGCCTCGGCGATGTGGTGGGCTATAACGCCAACCCCAACGAATGCGCCGACATCATCCGCGAGCGCGGTATCCCCACCATCCTCGGCAATCACGACGCGGTGGCGTGTGGCGTAGAAGAACCCTGGGGCTTCAATCCGGTGGCGCTGTCCGCCGCGATGTGGACCCGCGAAAGCCTGAGCGACGATAACGCCGAGTGGCTGACGAGCCTGCCCGACCTGGTCGAGACCGAATGGTTCATGGCCGTTCATGGCGCGCCCAGCGACCGCAACTACTACATGTTCAACTGGGAAGACGTGCTGCCCTTTCTGCCCTTTCTCGAGCACCACGACCGCAACCTGTGCCTGTTCGGCCACACGCACACGCCTGGCATCTTCGCCGCCGACGGCGTTTACTCCCTTGACGAAGACGACCGCTTCGAATTGGGCAGCGACAAGCGCTTCTTTATCAACCCCGGCAGCGTGGGCCAGCCGCGCGACGGCAATCCGAAGGCGGCCTTCGGGATCCTC
>CAYMLC010000091.1:0-9725 GCA_964390765.1 uncultured Nitrospirales bacterium | reverse complement strand
CCAGACGCACGCGGCCATCTTCTTCTGCCCGGGCCACGCACTGGAAGCCCCCAGCAGCCTGAGTGCGCGCCGCATCGACCACTGCCCCGCTACGCAGGCGCTGGTGGCCGAGGCGCGCGAGGTGGGCGCGGCGCATGCCGTCATCACGGATGTGTGCCGCTGGTATGTCTACGATGTTGCACATGAGGATTTAATCGCCCAGGCCGACGAGCCGCGCGCGTTGCCCGGTGAAGTGTGGGAGGCGCTGTCGGCGGAGGGCGCGGCCCGCGGCGCCTTGAACACGCTGCGCCGCACGCCGCGCAGCATGGTGGCCCGTCAACTGCGCGAATGGCGCGAGGGTTGGGCCCGGCGCCTGCGCATCGAAGCACGGGTGCCCGAAGACCTGGCCGAGCCCTCGCTCGACCGGCTGGTCATCCTGCGGGCGCTGTTGGCGCAGCCCGTGCTCGCGGGCGGACAGGAGCGCCTGCAGGCCGACTATGACGCCGTGGTGGAGTTGGCGCATCGGGCGCGGCCGCGCGGCGTCGGCGCCGGCCTCAACGCGCTGCTGCGCGCGTGCTGGACGCATTGGCGTATCGAGGCGTTCGCGCCGTGTCACCCGCTCGAGCAGGCGCTGCGGGACGACGCCCTGGCCGCGCCGCTGGTGCAGGAACTGGCCGCGCTGACGCCGGTGAAGTGCACGCTCGACTGCGTGCTGGAAAGCTTCAACGCGGGCGCGCCGACCGAGAAGCTGCTGGTGCGCACCGTGCCCGACTTCGACGAAGAGCGCGAGATGTATCTGAACCGCCTGCGGCCCGAGGCGCTGGGCGAAGCCTATGTCGAGGTTGACCTGGTGGAAGAGGGGTACCGCGCGGCGCTGTATTGGCTCGACCGCCTGGCGGGTGTCTTCGAGCAGCACGGCGTGCCCGGCACGGCGGAGGATAGCGCGGTCGAGCTGCCACCGGCCGCCGCCGACGATTTGTTCGCCTGGAGTGAACTGGACCAGGATCGGCCGGCGCTCGCGGCCGACCCCTATGTGCATTGCTGCGCGCGCGCCTTTGGCGTGTTGTGCCGGACCGAACACCAGGCGCGCGTGGTGCGGCAGCTGCTCACGCTGCACCTTATCGGGCGCTATGGCGAGCGCAGCGAGAAGGCGCGCGTCTTTCCCGCCGTCGACAGTGTGGTCACGCGTGAGGCGCGTACGCAGGCCCGGCAAGCGGCCAACGCGGCCGTCGGCCTCAGCACGATTGCGCCGGTCGACGCCACCTGGCAGCGCCTGCGCCAGGGCGCGCACAGCCAGCGCAAGTGGGTGGGGATGATCGACGACACCGCGTGAGCGGGGGAACGTCAGCGGCCACTCATCGCTTGCGGCCACCGCGCTTGCGGCCTTTTTTCTTGGCGGGGTTGCGGCGCGGCTCGGGGCCGGGGGCGGGTGCCGGCTCGGGCGTGGTGGTGTGCGCGTGGCTGGCGTGGGCGGCGCGCACGATGGCGTCTTGCCCCTCTTCGCGGGTATTGATGCTGTGGCAGCGCGGGCAGGTGCTGACGGTTTGCGCGGCTTCGTCGAGGTAGCTGTAGGCGCAGAAGGTACACCGCCACAGGTGTTGGCGTGTCAGCACGTGGTAGCCGCGTTGCGTGCGAAATTCGGTGTACACCCAGATGGCGACCGCGCCAATGCCGATAACGCTGGAATAGAGCAGCAGCGCTTCGTTCAACGACAGCTCGATCACAGGCGGCCCGCCTCGATGCGCAGCGTGCCGCGCTGGCGCGGGAGCGTGGCGTTGGGCGCGGGCTCGAAGCGATAACGCAGCAGCGTGCTCTGCACGCTGTCGAGCACGGCCGCGCGCTCGATCTGTCCGGCATACACACTGACCACGCGGCCATCCTGGTTCACTTCGAAGACGATGGCGAGTGGCGAGAAGGCGGCGGGCTCGACGTCGTACAGCGCTTCCATCGGCGGACTGAACAGGAGCGCACGCTCGTAGGGTGGCGTGTTCCAGGTCACTTCGCCGGTGAAGTCTGGCGCGGGCCGCAGGCGGATAGGTTCGCGCGCGGCATTCGAGGCCGTCTCGCCCGGGCCATCGAGGCGCAGCGTTGGCAGCGATTCGGTGATACGGCGCAGGCCGGCGCCCAGGCGGCTCCACGAATCATCGGGCGCGCGCGCCAGCACACGGTCGAGCAGGTCTTCACCGCCGGTGAGTTGTTCTTCCTGCAGGCGCAGGCGCCGCAGCTCGGCAAATTGCAGCGTGGGCAGTTCGATGCGTGGCGAGGCGAGCGCGCCGGCATTGCGCTGTCCCAGGCGCAGCACCCGCTCTCCGGGCGCGAGCGAACGCCCGGTGGACGCGGGCTGCTGCGCGCTTGGCTCGGCGGCCACTTCGACAATTTCGAAGTCGGCATAGGCGATGTCTTCACGCGGAAAGTAGATGACCACGTTGAACAGCGTGAAGGTGGAGAGGTGCAGCAGCGCCGAGAGGCCCAGCGCCAGCAGGAACACGCGGTTGCGGCGTGTTCCGCGCATGGTCTACTCCTCCGTTTCGGGCGGCCGCGCCGCGATGCCGTAGCGCTGGATGCCGATGCTGTTGGCGATGCCGAGCACCTGCACGAGGCGCGCGGTGGTGACCCGGGCATCGGGCCGAATAAGCACCAGCGCGTCGGGGTTCTCGCGGTGCAGCGCGCCCAGCACTTCGGTCAGCTCGCCCCAGGTGGCAATGGACAGGTCGTTCACAAAGACCTCTCCCCCATCCTCCGGGCCGCAGGTACCCACGGTCAGGGTCACGGTGATATCGCGGTTCTCCATCTTGCCGGCGCCGCGCGCGACCGGCTCTTCGATGGGGATACTGGTCTGCTGCACAAAGGTGGACGAGAGCATGAAGAAGATGAGCAGCAAGAAGACGACATCGATAATCGGCGTCATCTCGACCGAGGCGCGCACCTTGTATTTATCTTTTGCGCGGGCAAATTGCATGGGCGTGGTTCGGCTTTACTCGCGGCCGCCGCGTGGGCGGGTCAACAGGTCGAGCAGTTCGGTCGAGCTGACCTCCATTTCGAGCACCATACTCTCTACACGGCCGACCAGGTAGTTGTAGATGACAAGCGCGGGAATGGCCACGGTGAGGCCGGCCGCCGTGGTGACCAGCGCATTGCCGATACCCTCGGCCAGGTCGCTCGGGTTCACCTGGCCCTGCTTGTGCTGAATCTGGGCGAAGGCCTTGATCATGCCCGACACCGTGCCCAGCAGCCCGAGCAGCGGCGCAATGTTGGCGCAGGTGGCGAGGCCGGAGAGATACCGCTCGAGCCGCGGCACCTCGAGGTGGCCGGCGTCTTCAATCGCTTCGCGGATTTCTTCCTTGGTGCGGTTGTGCTTCAGCAGGCCCGCGCGCATGATGCGGGCCACGGGCGCATCGGTCTCGTCGCAGATCTCGACCGCCTCGGCGATACGGTTCTGGCGCACGACCTGGCGCATGGTGTCCATAAACTCGCGCGTGTCGATGCGCGCGCGGCGCAGCGTGATGAAGCGCTCGATGGCGATGGCCAGGGCCACGACGCTGCACGCCATGATGGGCCACATGAGAATGCCGCCCTGCCAGATGAATTCAAACGGTACGCTTGGCGGGTCCTGCACGTGCTGCTCTCCCGGCGGAGGTTGGGGTTGGTTCGCGGCGCGCCGCGTTCAGTGTGTCACCACGGTGCCGAGGCCGCGCTGCGTGAAGATTTCGAGCAGCAGGCTGTGCGGCACGCGTCCATCGATTATGTGCGTCTTGCGCACCCCGTAGTCCAGCGCCTTGAGGCACGCCTCGACCTTGGGGATCATGCCGCCCGCAATGATGCCCGCAGCACGCAGCTCGCTCACGTCGCTGCCACGCACCTGGCTCATCAGCGAGGCGGGGTCGCTGACGTCACGCAGCAGGCCGGGCGTGTCGGTCAGGAAGACCAGCTTCTCGGCGCACAGTGCGCTGGCCACTTCGCCCGCGGCCACATCGGCGTTTACATTCCAGGTGCGGCCTTCGGGGTCGGTGGCCGTCGGCGCGACGACGGGGATCATGCCGGCGTCGGCCAGCACCTGCAGCACGCGGTAGTGCACCGTGGTGATGCGCCCCACCTGGCCCAGGTCGGCGCCGTTGTCGCCGCGCAGTTGCACGGCATGAAAGAGGTTGGCGTCTTTGCCGCACAGGCCGACGGCGTCGGCGCCGTGCTGATTGAGCAGGCTCACGATTTCCTTGTTCACCTGCCCGGCCAATACCATCTCGACCACCTCGACCGCTTCCCCGGTGGTCACGCGCATGCCCTGCTCGAAGGTGGCGGGTATGGCCAGTTTGTCGAGCATCGCGGTAATGTTGGGTCCCCCGCCGTGCACGACGACCGGGTTCATGCCCACGTAGTTCATCAGCACGATGTCTTCAGCGGTGCTGCGCCGCAGTTCGGGGTCGAGCATGGCCGCGCCGCCATACTTGATAACGACCGTCTTGCCGTTGAATTCGCGGATATACGGCAGCGCCTCGACGAGGACCTGGGCTTTTTGAATCGAATCGTGCATGGCTCAGGTGCGGTACTCGGCGTTGATGCGCACGTAGTCGTAGCTGAGGTCGCTGGTCCAGAAGGTGGCGCGGCCGGGGCCATCGCCCAGCGCCAGGCGCAGATGAAGGTCGGTGTCGCGCATGGCGGCCTGGGCGTCGGCCTCGGCATAGTCGAGCGGCAGGCCCGCCTCCATCAGTTGCAGGCCGCCCAGCCACAGCGACAGGTCGCGCGGTTCGAACACGGCGCCCGAATAGCCGGCCGCACTGATGAAGCGGCCCCAGTTCGGGTCTTCGCCGAAGAACGCGGTCTTGCACAATTGCGAGAGTGCGATGGCCCGGGCGGCGCGGCGGGCGTCTTCATCGCTCGCGGCCCCCTCCACCTCGATCTCGACAAACTTGGTGGCGCCTTCGCCGTCGCGCACGATCTGCTGCGCGAGGTCGACGCACACGTGGCGCACGCCGGCCAGCAGCCGCGCGTAGTCTTCGGTATCGGACAGCACGGGCGCCTGCGCCGCTGCGCCGTTGGCCAGCAGCAGCAGGGTGTCGTTCGTGCTCAGGTCGTTGTCGACGGCAATGCAGTGGAAGCTGTCGTCTGCGGCGGCGCGTACCATGGCCTGCAACACGGGCAATTCGGCGGTGGCATCGGTGGCGACCAGACACAGCATGGTGGCCATGTTGGGCTGGATCATGCCCGAGCCCTTCGCGACGCCGCCGACCGTCACCGGTCCATGGCTCAGTTGTACGCGGCACGCCGCGCGTTTGGGCACGGTGTCGGTGGTCATCATGGCGCGCGCGGCCGCTTCGTCGTCGGGGCCGAGCCCTTCGAGACAAGCGGCCAGCCCGCGCTGCAGGCGGTCCATCGGCACCGGCACGCCGATGACACCGGTCTGGCCGACGGCCACCTCGGTGATAGGGATATCGAGGCCGAGGCTCACCTGCTCGGCGATGGCCTGTACGTCTTCGATGCCCTGCGCGCCGGTGGCGGCGTTTGCATTGCCGCTGTTGAAGAACACGGCGCGCGCGGTGCCGCGCACACAGACGCCGTGCGTCCATTGCACGCTGGCCGCACGCACGCGGTTGGTGGTGAAGACGCCGGCGATGTTGGCGGCGGGTGTGGTGTGAAAGAGCGCACAGTCCAGCCGGTCGCTGCCGGCGTGCTTGATACCCGCGGCCGCGGCCGAAGCCGTGAAGCCCGGCACCGCACACACGCCACCGGCGATGGGCTCGGGCGCGCTCATGGCGCCATGGCCGCGAACTGGAGGCCGGTGGTCTCGGGGATATCGAACATCAGGTTCATGCACTGGATGGCCATGCCCGCGGTGCCGCCCATCAGGTTGTCGATGGCGCTGACGAGCAGAATGTTGCCGGTGCGCGCGTCGGTGCGCCAGCCGATGTCGCAGAAGTTGGAGCCGCGCACATAGCGCACCTCGGGCAGGCGGCCTTCGCCCCACACCCGCACGAAAGGCTCATCGGCGTAGCGGGCGAAGTAGGGCGCGGGGTCGAACAGTTCGCGCGGGCGCACGGTGATGGTGGTGAGGATACCGCGCGTGATGGGCGCGACGTGGGGCGTGAACTGCACCACTATCTCGTCCAGCAGCTCTTGCTCGATCTCGGGCACATGCTGATGCACCGCCAGCTTGTAGGCGCGCAGATTCTCGTTCATCTCGGGGAAATGGAAGCCCTCGTTCACCGCGCGGCCCGCGCCCGAGATGCCCGAGATGGCGTCGATGACCACGGGCACACCGGCCATGGGCGCACCGACGAGCGGGCGCAACGGCAACAGCGCGCTGATGGGATAGCAGCCCGGCACGGCCACCAGCTGGGCGTCGGGCAGGGCATCGCGCAGCCAGGGCACCAGGCCATACACGGCCTCGGCCAGGCGTTCGGGCGCGGTGTGCTCGACGCCGTAGTACTGCTCGTAGCGCTGCGGGTCTTGCAGGCGAAAGTCGGGGCCGAGGTCGATTACGCGAACACCGGCGCGGCGCAGCGCGGCCACGGGTTCCATGCTGAGCGTGCTGGGCACGGCGGTGAAGACCACATCGCAGCGCTCGGCCAGGCGCTCGGCGTCGAAGTGCTCGAAGCGCAATTCGCCCAAGCCGTCGAAGGCGGGCAACACATCGGCCAGCCGCTCGTTCTCCGCCGTCGTCGAGGCGATGGCGTCGAGTTCTACCTCGGGGTGCGGCCCCAGCAGCCGCAGCAATTCGCGCCCACCATAGCCGGTGGCGCCGACGATGCCTACTCGTATCAAGCCGTGCTCCTTTCGCTAAGCCCCACATTATACGAAGCAGTGGCCGAACCCGTCCAAATGTACCGCGCGCCGCGTTTGCGCTTCTCGCGCGCATGCGCACTGCGCCACAAAAAAAGCGCCCGGCACGGTCTGAGTCCGCACCGGGCGCCGGTTTGCGTGGCTGGGTCTATTTGGCTTCTGCGGTGCGCACACCCTCGACGCCGATCATCAGCGTCACTTCTTCGCCGATCGCACCCTCGCCATAGGTGATGCCGAACTCCGAACGATTGACGGTGACCAGGCCGTCGAAGCCCGCGCGCCATTCGCCGTTGCGGCCTTCGGCACTGCCCACATGCTCGACTTCGATGGTCACTTCTTTCGTGGTGGCCAGCAGCGTGAGGTCGCCGGTCACCGCATAGGTCTGGTCGCCGGTCTTCTCCCAGCGCGTGCTGGTAAAGGTAGCAATCGGAAAGTCCTCGACGTTGAGAATCTCGGCGTCGTAGAGGTGCCGGTCGCGCTGGCCATGCTCGGTCGTCAGGTCGCCCACGGTGGCCTGCACCGTAATCTGGCTGGCTTCCGGGTTCTCCGGGTCAAAGGTGAACGTGCCCTCGATATTGGGCACCAGCCCGTAGGTATAGCTGACGCCCAGATGGCCCACCTTGAACGCTACGGCCGAATGCAGCGGGTCCAGTTCGTACTCGTCGGCGAGGGCGGGCACAGCCGCCACGGCCACAACGGCCAGCAGTGCTACGAAACGCGTTACCTTACCCATGTGCTGTTCATCCTCCATCGCCGCGGCGGCGGCATTTGTTGTTGCAACAAACAAGGGAACCCCCTGCCCGCTGCCGCCATTCCCGCACGCCGCTACTCGTTGCCCTCTGGATAGCTCGTCGTCACGCCGTCGTAGTTGCGGCCCGCCAACTCGAGGGGCGGCACGCGCACCCCGAAGCGCTCGACGCCGACCAGCGCCGGCACCACGGCGGAGAAATGCATGGCGCGCTCGGGGATGGGGCGGTACTCGCCGTCTTCGTCGGGCAGCAAGGTGATGGGCATCCAGTCGCCTTCGGGGTCCGGCCGCACCTCGAGCGTTATCGGCTCGGCATCGAGCACGAGCATGTTCTCGAGGTGGCCATCGTGCGCGAACAGGCCGACTTCGCCGGTAGCCGTGTCGTGGGTTACTTCCACGTGGGCGTCGTGCAGGCCCAGCACAATGAGCGCGCCACCATGCGGTGCTTCGTGGTGGTGGTGATGGCCGTGGCCGTGCTCTGCCTGAAAGTCTTCCATCGAGGTGCCGCTGAACACCATGTAGAGCAGCCCGCCCACGACGAGAATAAGTGCTGCCAGCGGCAGCGCCATGCGTTGTATTCGGTTCACGTCGAAACTCCAGACCGGCCCTGTGCCGGCGAATGAGATCGTATTCTCAAGGATGGGCGGGGCTGCGTCAAGCGCGGACAGCAGAGGGAGGAGCGGCCCGGCAGCGGGCGCAATGGGGCGCAATGGGGGGCAAAAAAAAGGAGGCCAGAAGATCGGAAGACAGTCAACCTGGTCTGCCTGAGGGAGCGCTCACATGGCTCCTTCGCCTCGTTCTGGAGGCCGTGTGACTTCCATCCGGTCTTCTGGCCCGCGATCAGCGGCACACACCATCCGCTACGCACCCCGAGAGCGGGGCACACCCATGCGGCAGAACGCTTGGCATGGGCGCATTGGTGTGCGCGCAGGTGCCGGGTGGTCGCCCACCGCGACAGGCGCGCTACCGTGCCGGCGCTCAGTGGCGCCGGGGGCCGCTTCAACTGTCGTCGGTGGCCTTGCCACCGGCCTAATCTCAATCTAACATGCCCGGACCGATCTGGCAACTACTTTTTTGTGCGACGTGCCGCGGCTTAGACCGGATCTTCCTCGGGCACCTGGTAGCGCGCGCGCAGGGCGGCGAGGCGCGTCTTCAGGCCGGCGATCACGTCTGCGTATTCGGGATTGCCGTAGGCACTCACCAGTTCTTCCGGGTCGCGTTGCAGGTCGTAAAACTCCCACGCATCCATGCGGTAGAAGTGAATGAGCTTGTAGCGCGCCGTGCGGATGCCATAGTGCCGGCGCACCATATGCACCGCTGGATATTCATAGTAGTGATAGTAAATGGCGTCGCGCCAGTCGGCGGGCCGCTCGCCGCGCAACAGCGGCACCAGCGAGGCGCCCTGCATACCGTCCGGCGCCTCGGCCCCGGCAAGGTCGCAGAAGGTCTGGGCGAAGTCGAGGTTCTGCACCAGCTCTTCGACGCGCGCACCCGGCGCAATGACACCGGGCCAGCGCACGAGCAGTGGCATGCGCAGCGATTCCTCGTACATCCAGCGCTTGTCGTACCAGCCGTGGTCGCCCAGGTAGAAGCCCTGGTCGCTGCTGTAGATGACGACGGTGTTTTCGGCGAGGCCGCTCTCGTCCAGGTAGTCGAGGAGACGGCCCACGCCGTCGTCGACACTGCTGATACAGCGCAGGTAATCCTTGATGTAGCGCTGGTACTTCCAGCGGGTGAGCGCATCGTCCTCGAGGGCGGCTTCGCGCAGGGCCCGGTTGCGCGGACCATAGGCCGCGTGCCAGCGCTCGCGCTGCTGCGGGGTCAGTTCTTCGCGTGCGATGATCTCGAGCTTCAGGTCGTAGTCGTTCAAGTGCCCGGCGATCGTCATCTCCTGCTGCTGCACGGCGGCGGTGCGCCCCCGGCCGTCGTCGAAGAGCGTGGCCGGTTCGGCGATCGCTTGGTCCGCGTACATGTCCAGCTTGTCGAGCGCGGGATACCACTCGCGGTGGGGCGCCTTGTGCTGGCACATGAGCAGGAAGGGCTGGTCGCTTTCGCCGCGCTGTTGCAGCCAGTCGAGCGTGAAGTCGGTCACCAGGTCGGTGCAGTAACCTTCGTGCTGCACCATGCCCTCGGGGGTACGGAAGTCGGGGTTGTAATAATCGCCCTGGTCGACCAGCACCTTCCACGTATCAAAGCCCGTGGGCTCGGTGCGCAGGTGCCACTT
>CAYMLC010000090.1:5510-9771 GCA_964390765.1 uncultured Nitrospirales bacterium | reverse complement strand
CGGCACCATCCAGGGCGTCATTCACGTAGCCCCCGACGAAGACCAGTTTCCGGACGGGGGCGGCGCCGCGCCGGTCTTGCTTTCCGCTGCCGCCCAGACGCTCGGCTACAGCATTCAGTCCGAGACCTTTAGCGACCGCATCAACGTGTTGGTCATCAACGAAGGCGCCACCAATCCTGCGCCATTGCCCAACGGCCGCCTCTTCACCCTGGCGCTACGTATTCTGCCCAGCGCACCCCCTACGGGTAGCCTTACGCTGGACGATGGCAACGGCACCTCCTCGGCCACGCACATCGTGGGCGGCGCCGATGACGGCGAGGCGTGTCCGCTGGCCGTCGCGGTCGAGGGCGGCGTGGTACAGCTCGGCTGCCCCACCTTGCCGCCACCCGCGGACGTGCGGGCCAGCACCACCCGCAGCGATGCGGTGTTGGTCACCTGGACCGGCGTTACCATGGGCGCACTCTATCGCGTGTACCGCAGCCCCACCGCCGATACGGCCGGAGCTGTGCCACTGGGGCCCGGACCCAGCACCGCCACGAGTTTTATCGATACCACCGCCGCCATGCCGCTGGTGATGGCCGGCTGCGTAGGTGAGACGGTTACCCCGGTCACCTTCTATTACTTCGTGCGCAGCCAGCCGCCGGGTGGTTGCGAGGGCGCCTTCAGCAGTCCGCCGGCACCGGGGACCCGCACTGCCGCCGGTCTGGTGGCGCAGGCCCAGGCCCAACCGGTTTTGCCGGCGCAGCGCACCAGCCCCACGCACGTGGCGGCGGCAGCCGGCGATAACGTGGCGCTGCGCCTGGCGGGTGAGGCGCCCATCGACCCCGCTACCGTCTCGGCTACGCGCGATGGCGCCCCGGCCCCCGTGCGCTGGCGTGCCGCGGAGGACGGCAGCGGCTGGGCACAGGTGCGCGTGCCGCGCGGCCTGGCGAGCGGCGATACCTTGCGGCTTGCGGCCCAGGCCGAGACCGTCGATGGCGTGCCAGTTGGCCCGGTGGCCATTGAAGTGCAGGTTGCAGGAGATGACCTAAGCGTTTCCCCGCGCGCCGCGAACGCCCCGGCAGTGGCGCTTACCGTCGACGAGGGCGCTGTGGCGCTGCCCGGTGCTGTGGGTCCAGCCTACCCGCTGACGCCCGGTGCCGTGTTCGACACGCCGCAGCTTATCGAGTTGCCCGTGCCGGATACGGTGCACGCGCTGACCCTTTATTGGCGGCCGTTTGCTGACCCCGGTGCGGCCTGGCAGCCGGTCGACACGGTGCCCGGCCTCTTGGCCACTCCCGCGCCTACACGGGTGAGCGACGGCGGTGTGCCGTATTGGCGTGCCACACTTCAGCACGGCGGTGTGCTGCAATGGGGCGTCGCCATGGATGAGGCCGCTCCCGCCGATGCCGCCGCCCTGCCCGGGGCGCAGCCCGCCACCCTGGCGATCTGGGCCGGGCTGTGCCTGTTGCTGCTGGCGTGGCGCGGGCTGCGCCGCAAGACCGCCGCCTAGCGGCGCACAGGTCCAACCCGTATGCGCCCCACACTCTTCGAAATCGGCGGCATCGCCTTTCACTCGTACAACGTGATTCTGGCGGCGGCCTTTCTCACGGGCGTCTGGCTCTGGTTTCGGGAAAACGACCGGCGCGCGCGCCCGTTCAACGTGACGCCGATGGGCGCGCTCTGGCTGTTCGCCGGAGTGCTGGTCGGCTCGAAGGTCTTTTTTCAGCTGCAATACCGGCCGCTCAGCGAACTGCACCATGCGCTCTACGTCTGGGAAGGCGGCCTGGTCTTTTACGGCGGGCTCATCGGCGGCAGCATCGCGGCGCTGGGCTACGTGTTCTACTGCCGTGAAGACCCCATCGCCATCGGCGACTCACTGATGCCCTATGTGCCGCTGTTCCATGGGGTTGGGCGGCTGGGCTGTTTCCTCAACGGCTGCTGCTGGGGCGCGCCCGCGGCACTGCCCTGGGCCATTACCTTTCCCCCGGGCAGCCTCTCGCATGCCCAACAACTGAACGACGGGCTGGTGGCACCGGGCGAAGGACCGCTGGCCGTACACCCGACCCAACTCTATGCGGCCTTTGGACTCTTCACGCTGGCCGGGCTCTTGTTCGCGTTGCGGCGCAGGCCCCTGCCGAAGGGGGCCATGCTCTGCCTCTATCCCGCACTCTATGGCTGTTTCCGCTTCGGCAACGAATTCTTCCGCGCCGATATCGGGCGGCCTGCGGCGGGACTGACGGTCTCACAAGTGGTTAGTCTGCTGCTCGTTGCGGGCGGTGTGGCCGGGGTGCTATTCGCGTGGAGCGTGTTCTGGCGCCGGGGTATCGGCCTGCGCGCGGCACACGCAGGCGCGGTCGAAAGTGTGCCAAAGTGGCCCGAATCAAATAATACGACGGAGCCTGGATAAGTGTTGACAGGCTGGAAAGGCCTACCTATAATGCGGCGACGGAAACGACGAGTGCGTTTCGTCGCGGGAAGGATCTGGGGAACAGACCATGGGTCCACTTCCTGCCAAAACTTGGGGATGGAAAGCGGAAGGATACGCCGCAGCCTGTGGCGGTAACTGTACAGGCTGTTCAGGTGCAACGGTGTAAAGGAGAGCAAGAGCATGGGGACAAGTAAAAAAATAGTGCTCGCCTCGCTCGTCAGCATGATGATGGTGCTGGCGGTCGGGCTGAGTCTGATGCCCGCCGGCGACGAGGCAGGCGCGGCAGGCTCGGGCGCGACGCTCGATATGGGGGCGTTGCTCGATACGTTCCTCGGACCCGAGCAGGTGTCGTCGTTCGCCATCAGTTCGCCGCTCGCGAATCTGACGGTGGTCACCCCCATCTCGAACGCGCAGACGCCGGAAATCAACATTCCCGTGTCGGCGGTCGTTGGTGGTGCTATCGGCGACGAGACCGTCACCTACGTGGCCAATGCTGAAGGCGACCTCGCGTTCCCCTCGGCGTTCACGTGGAACGGTCTGGTAGCCACGGCCCCGGCGCCGTCGCCCTTCGCGGATGTCATCGACCTCGGTGCGCTGACCACGGGCAACAGCGTCACTCAGACGCTGCGCCTGTATGGCCTCCTCAACACCACCGCCACGGTTAAGCAGACCACGCTCTCCTACGAAGAGGACGCGGAAAACCGCCTGACGGTGACGCTCGAAGAAACCGGTGTCGGTGTGGATGCCAATGGCAACGCCTATCCTGACGATCCGTTTAACGAACTTGACCCCGGCGAATTCTGGGTGGCCAACGCCAACACGGATGCGGGCCTGCGCAGTGTGCTCATCGCCAACCTCGACGACGGTTCGCTCGGCAAGCAGCCGGGAGAACTCGTGCTCAGCCCCACTGCTGGTATCGAGGTGATTGTTCCCAACCTGTCCGCTCTCCAGGCCGAAGCCCTGGTCGCTTCGGGCGAATCCGCCCTGGCTATCATCAGCGTTTCGGACTCACTGGCCGCCCTCTTCGATGAAAGCCCCGTGGGCGACGACGCTGCCGCCCTCGCCGAGTACGCCGAAAGCGTGATTGCCCGCGCGCCGGGCGGCCGCCTGAGCGTGCCCTGGCTCGATGTGACCATCGTCAGCACCACCGGCGGTGGCACGGGCATTGCCGAGGTCGAGAGTTTGTCGGGTACTGAGCTTGAAGTTACGTTGGCCTATAGCGGACTCGACCTTGGTTCGACCATGGCCGTCGACTTCTTCGCCTTCCCCACGGCGCTCAACGCCACGGCGGATGCGCTGGTCGGGGCTCCCGAACCGGCCGAATGGGCGCTCACCGACCCGAACGCCATCGTGAACAGTGCCGCGGGCACCATCCTGACGACGACGCAGACGCTGTCGATCTTCTCGCCCTTCCAGAGCCTCGAACTGCTGGGCGTGTCGCCTGCCGTCATCCCGGCCAACACGGCGGTGGACCTGACGCTGAGCACGATTATCGCTATCGACGCGGCCTATTCGGTCGCCCAAGCCGAAGCCGCCTATTCGGTCACCATCAACGGCCTCGATGCGCCGTTCCGCAACAGCCTGGCCAAGGGCGTGAGCGATGTGGCCATCACGCCGTTCGACGGCATGAACCCGAACGAGGCCTTTGTCACCTCGCCCGAGTTGCCCGCAGGCACGTTCGACATCGTGTTGACGGATAACAACACGCCATCGAATACGGCTGTGCTGGCTGGTGCACTGCAGGTGTCGCAGGTCTTCACGGTAACGACCGATGTCAGCGGCAGCGCCACGGCGACCGTGACCCTTGACCCGACCAACAGTGACGGGCTCGCCGCGGGTGAATTCCTCGAC
>CAYMLC010000090.1:0-5500 GCA_964390765.1 uncultured Nitrospirales bacterium | reverse complement strand
ACCATCGTGACCGCATCGGTAAGCGGTCTGAACGCCAATGAGCAGCTCGACAGCTACACCGTCAATGGCGACACCCTGACCCCGGCCATGGACGGCACGATTACCTTCATCGTAGACGCAGATACGACCGTTACGGCCAACATCTCGCAGGTGGTCGACACCTTCACCGTGACAACTTCGGTGGATGGCAGCACGACCGCCAGCGTCAACCTCGCACCTTCGAACAGCCCGGGCCAGCCCGCGGGCACCTTCGTCGGTGGTACCGAGGTGGTCGCGAATGTGGTCAACCTCGGCCCGACCGAAGAGGTCCAGGATTACACCGTCAATGGCGACGTGACGCCGGCCGCGCCGGATGGCACGCTGACCTTCACGGTCAACGAAGACATCACGCTGGTCGCGCGCATCACGCTCTCGGGTGCACCGGACATCGCGACGATTGAACCGGCCGAGGCCTTCATCTTCGGCGGTGTTGTCAGCCGTGTGACCGGCACCAATTTCGTGCCGGGCTTCACGGTCACCCTCGATGGCCAGCCGTTGACGCCGTTCAACATCACCAGCAACTCCTTCGACATCACCATCCCGGTGAACGAGGGCGACGGCAATCCGGCCACGGCCAGCTTCGACGTCGACCTGACCGTGACGAATCCGAATGAAGAAAGCGACACGGAGCCCTTTACCTACGTTCGCTTTGAGACGGAAGACGGGGTGACCACCACGGCCCTCCTCTTCGGCAACAGCACGACCGACCCGGCAGAGCTGCCCTTCCAGTTGGGCGATGGCACCTCGGGTACGCTCGACCTGCCCGCGCTCGAGTCGATGGGCGGCGGCTCCGATGTCTTCGGCCTCGTGCGCAATACCACCAGCGCCATGGGCGTGTTGGCGACCGACACCATCCCGGGCGGTAGCACGCTTCCGGGTATCATCGACTTCGCGCTGCACCTCTACACGCAGCCCGAGGTGAAGCAGACCACGCCCCCCGGACCGGCTCAGTTGCTGGCCGATGCATCGGACGCCCTGTTCGACTTCGGCACGCCGATTGACCCCGAAACCGGCCAGCCCGTTGCCTCGTCGCCGGCGCTCATCAGCTTCCCGGTGCCCGAAGGCAGTGGCCTGACCGCCGGTACCGTCCGCGACAATGTCCGCCTGTTCGGCGTCGGGACGACCTACAACTTCGTGTCGGACACGACTACGCTCGCCCTCGGCACGGGTGGCGACATCGACTTCAACACGAAGCAGTTGCAGCCGGTCGTGAATTACCAGAGCACGCTCGTGGCCGATGAAGCCATGTTCACGGGCGGCACGGGCATCGTCGACCTGACCACGCCCAGCGATGACACCGCTGCGACCATGGTCATGGAGGCCCGCCTCTACGACACGAACGCCTACTCGCTGCGCATTGGCGCGCCGCTGCCGATGGCCGTCACCGATGGTGGCCGCCTCGAGGAGACCTCCGGCACGCTGATCGTCGACTCGCTCGATGCGGGTGTGGCGCTCAACGTCGTCTCGCCGCGCGGCGGTCTCGGCTTCATCGACCGCGTCGAGTTCCGCCTCACCGGCAGCGAGACCATTGTGGGCTCGATTCAGGGTGCCGACATCCGCATCCCCACGGGCGATACGGGTGAGTTCACGCTGCCCTTGACCACACCTGAAATCACGGAAGCGGGCATCACCGACCTGCTGGTCTTCCTCGAAGGCGACACGCAGACCCCGGCCTTCACGCTCGAGCGTGTGGTCGAGTTCCGCGCCGCCGACGACGGGATGGGCGGCAACCTGCTGCTGCTGCTGCTGGGCGTACTGGTCGCCATCATCGGGCTGGCCGCCGGTGGCGTCAGCGATGACGATGGCGGTGGCCCCTGCTTCATCGCTACGGCTGCCTATGGCACGCCGCTGGATGAAGACATCACCGCACTGCGCAGCGTGCGCGACGAGTACATGCTCGGCAGCGTGCTGGGCACCGCCGCGACCGACGCCTACTACAGCGTCAGCCCGGCCGTGGCCGATGCGGTCGCCGCCAACCCGTGGCTGGCCGCCCTGGTTCGCGTGCTGCTCGTGCCGGTGGTCGCCATAAGCAAGCTGCTGCTGGTATCGCCCTTGCTGACCGGACTGTTGCTGGCCACCGCCACGGCGCTCTGGTACGGCCGGCGCCGCCGCAGCGCAGCTGCCTAAGGCCCGCTAGTTAAGCGCTCCGCTCGGGCGGGTGTCTACCAAGACGCCCGCCCGAGTTCTGTTGGGCACAGCCGATCCGCTGGAAGGGTGGCACACGCAATCGGGGAGAATGGGGGAAACAGTGCGCGCGAGGTGGGACGCAGACGTTGGATGCCTCTACCGAGTCTGCGTTATCCAGGCCAAATGTATCAGGCAGAGATCGCCCAGCAGATGAATCTTGCCGCCACGTCTAGGCCAAGGTGGGCCGCGCCGACGCCCGCACCGCGCCAAGCGGTCTAATCGTCGCTCGGTGCGTCGAACTTAATGCCGGCCGCTTCAAACGACTTCAGCAGCGCTGGCTTATCCGCCGCCTTATTGTAAGCTTCCGCCGGCTCCACCAGGTCCTCCTTGACCAGCCGCGTCAGCTCCTCATTCAGCAGCTTCATGCCTTCCTTCTTTGCCGTTTGCATGATGCTCATGATCTGACTCGTCTTGGCCTCGCGAATCAGCATCGATACCGCGCTGTTCACCACCAGTACCTCCAGCGCCGCCACGCGACCGCCACCCTTCTTTTTCAGAAGGTTCTGCGCAATCACGCCCTTCAACGTGCTCGACAGCATCAGGCGAATCTGTGACTGCTGCTCAGGTGGGAACTGGTCGATCAACCGGTCCACCGTGCTGATGGCCGTGGTCGTGTGCAGCGTGCCAAACACCAGGTGGCCCGTCTCCGCCGTCTCAATCGCGATGTGCGTCGTCTCCAGATCGCGCATCTCGCCCACCAGCACAATGTCCGGGTCCTCGCGCAACGCCGCACGCAGCGCCTTCTTGAAGCCGGCCGTGTGCTCACCTACCTCGCGCTGGTTTACCAGGCACCGCTGGTTCGCGTGCACAAATTCAATCGGGTCCTCAATCGTGATGATGTGGTCATTGCGCGACTTGTTGATGTAGTCGATCATCGCGGCCAAGGTCGTCGACTTGCCGCTGCCCGTCGGACCCGTCACCAGCACCAGGCCCTTGTTGATATGGCAGAACTTCTTCAAGACCGCCGGCGACTTCAGATCCTCAAAGGTCAAGACCTTCGAAGGAATCAGGCGGAAGACGCCGCCCACGCCGCGGTGGTCGCGAAAGAGATTCACGCGGTAGCGGCCCAGCCCCGGCAGCTCATACGCGAAGTCCGTATCGCTGTAGGCGTCGAACTCCTCGCGGTTCTTCGTCGGCGTGATCTCGAAGAGCAGCTGTTCCGCGCGTTCACCCGTCACCGGTTCGTCCGCCTTCAGCGGAACAATCGAGCCGTCCTTGCGGAACATCGGCTTGCAGCCCGTGCACAGGTGCAGGTCCGAGGTGCCGTGCTCTACCATGAGCTTCAGATAACGGTCGATCTCTGCCATTGGTGGCGTCCCTCCGTGCGGCCGCGCGCAGCCTAGCACGGCCGCCGAAAACGCGCAAACGCGCCCCACGAAAGGTCTGCGTCCTGTCTCCTCGACTCTTCACCGCCGTCTTGCTCGCCGCCGCTACGGCCCTCGTCGCCGTCGAACTCGCCCGCATGGACGTGGTCACCGAAAACGAAGGCCAGCGCGCCACGCCCCCGGCCGAGATGCTGGCCACCGGCGATTTCGTCATCCCGCGCATCAATGGCGAGACCTACCTCGACAAGCCGCCCCTGCTCTACTGGGCCATCGCCGGCGTCTATGCACTGACCGGCGGCCCCAGCGAGCTGGGCGCGCGCCTGCCCACCGCGCTGTGTGGCGTCCTGCTCGCCCTGCTGGTCTACCGCATCGGCCGCCGCTGGGTGGGCGAGTGGCCCGCGCGCTGGGGTGGCCTCGGCATCATCGCCAGCCCCTACCTGCTCGAGCGCGCGCGCTGGGCCAATCTCGACGTGCCGCTCACGCTCGCCATCTTCCTCCTGCTCGCCGCGCTCTATACCGCCTGGCAGGCCGAGTCGCCCCGCCGGCGCTATACCCTCGCCGCGCTCGGGGGCATCGCCCTCGCCGCCGCCATCCTGCTGAAGGGGCCCGTGCCCTTTCTCTTCATCCTCGGCGCCTGGCTCGCCCATAGCGCCCTCGCCGCCCCACGCACCGACGGCCTCGCCCGGTGGGGCATCGCGCACACCCTCGCCGCCCTCGTCCTCGGCATCGTCCTCTGGCCGCTGCCCGTGCCCTTCCCCGCGGCCCTGGCCTACTTCATCGGCGGCTGGCTCTTGCTTCTGCTGTTCTACCGGCGCGGCCCGCTCGTGCGCAGTCTGGGGCCCGCCCTGGTCTCAATCGTGGTGGGGGTCGCGCTGGCCGCACCCTGGGGTGCGCTCGTGCTCCATGCGCTCGGCTGGCAACACATCCAGGCGCTCCTCGACGACCAAGTCGTCGAGCGCACCTACACCGCCTCCGCCATCAACAGCGGCCATCCGCTCTTCTACTTCCTCGGCCTGCCCCTGCTCACCTTCCCCTGGGGCCTGCTCCTGCCGCTGGCCCTGTGGCCGCACCCCTGGCGCAACGCCGTCCCCGGCTACCGCTTCTGCCTGCTCGCCGGCGTGCTCAGCGTCGTCCTCTTCTCGCTCATCGCCGGCAAGGAATACGAATACGTGATGCCCGCCTTCCCGCTGCTGCTGCTCGCGGCGGGCGTCCTGCTCGAGCACCTGCGCCACGCCCACGGGCCCCTGCCGCTCCTCACCCTGCGCCGCGTGTGGGTGGGTCTGCTTATGGGCGTCGGCGCACTCGTGGCGGTCGGGCTGCCGATCTACGGCCTCATCGAAGAGAGCCCCGCCCTGCTCACGCTCGAGCTCGCCCTGTGCGGCGGCCTCGCCGCCACCCTGCTCCTGCGCGCCTGGCGCGGTCCCGTGGCCCAGCGCACGGCCCTCGTCGCCGTCGCCCTCATCCCCCTCGTGCTCGGCATCCACCTCACCCGCAGCTACCGCTACAACGGCGAACGCTCCCCCCAGGCCATCGCGCTCCAATGCCGCGCCCTCATCCAGGCCGGCCATACCGTCGAGAGCACCGAAATCTACCCCATGTTCGCCTTCTACGCGCGCACCCCCATCCCCGAAGTCATCGACCCCACCCTCATCGCACAACGCCTCCGCGCCGAAACCCCCTACTTCCTCCTCACCCGCGAACGCTTCTACGCCCCCATGGCCAGCCAAGCTCAAGACAACCAAGCTCACGAAAACCAAGCCCAAGACAGCCAAGCCCCGGACATCAAAGTCCTCCGCGGCCCCATGTCCAACAAAGACCTGATCCTCTTGGCCAACCCGGCCGGTGTGGTCGCGGCGGGGGAGGGGGATTCCCTCGCTGCGAATTGAATAAAAAACACAGTCATCCCACCGATTGAATGACATCCGCCCGGCCTGCGCGTATCCTGTCAG